>CALBJC010000105.1 GCA_937892655.1 uncultured Clostridia bacterium
AGTAGAATCTGTCAGTTCATCCGTCTTTCCTGCTTTGGACGTATCGGTATAAAGAACGGCATTCACATAGAAATTCTGTCCGTTTTCTGTTTCAAAATCATACACACCGTGATGTGCAAATATTTCCAACTCTTCAATTCTGGTTTCATCGATAATCTCAGGTACAGTTATAAAGCTTATCTACAATCTTATGATGTTTAAGATGACAGGCTGGCTTACATTCTATCTTTCACCATGGATTTATCCTGCAATTCTGGCAATAGGCTGTGCGTGCAACTTTATCATCTACCTTATTCTATACAGAAAGATAAAGAAAATCCCGCTTGGCGTTGCACTTAAAAACAGGGAATAAGCGTAAAATATCTACAAAATTATGTTTGTTAAAACCTGACTTCGTGTATAAACGGAGTCAGGTTTTTGTAATTGTAAAAACAAATGTGTAGCATTGCAGTTGCTTGACAATGGTTACAATTTGTAATATAATTTATTCTGTATAGATATGCATTCTTAACAGAATGTTTATAAAGGTTGTGATGATATGAAAATTGGCTCAGGTCACATTTCTCTTGACGAAATATTCAGCAGGGAAAATATCGATGAATATATATCTGACGTAGAATACGCTGCCAACAAATATATTCTGCGATGCTTTTTTGTAACTATGATTACATATACCGTTGCATTCTTGCTCAACGTTTTTGGGGTATTCATTATAGATAAAAAGATAATGATGACAGGATATATAGCCTCTGTTGTGATTTACGGTATCGTTTATCTTGTTTCAAGAAAGATAAATTTAAAATCCCCTGCGGCAAAATATTTTATTATGACAGCTATGGTTGTTACCTTTACTATAATAGGTATCTCCATTACATATCATGTAACGCTTATATCATTTCTGCCGTTTTTGTGCGCTACTATTTATTCAAGGAAATCATTTAAATGGTATGTTTATGCATTGACGGTTATTTCAACTATCTTTGTAGTTTACGGTGGTTATTACTGGGGCCTTTGTGATGCAAATATGGTTTTGCTTACAACAAAGAGCCTGCCCGAATACATTTCAGAAAGCGGTAATTTTTTACTCAGTAAAGTAAACGAAAATCCTGCAGTCACTTTGTTTTTGTTCTTTGTAGTACCTCGCTGTCTTACATATATTGCGTTTATGGCGATATGCTCATCAATTTTCTCTATCCTGTCAGGCAGCGTTGAGAGGGCAAGGCTTTCTGAAGAACTCAGAATCGCAAAGAATGACGCTGAGCGTGCAAACTCCGAAAAGTCAAAATTCTTAGCGCGTATGTCTCACGAAATCAGAACGCCTATCAACGCGGTTATGGGTATGAATGAGATGATTCTGCGCGAAACAACCGAAGATAACATAAGGCAGTATGCGCAGGATGTAAAGGATTCGTCCTCACTTTTGCTTGATATTTTAAATGACATTCTCGATACCTCGAAGATTGAGGCAGGCAAGATGGAGATAGTGCCACATCCTTACAAAACAGCTAGGCTTATTGACGATATTTATAATATGACAAACATAAAGGCAAGAGAAAAAGGATTAGAACTCATTTTTGATGTTGCTACAAATCTCCCTGCAGAGCTTTATGGTGATGATAAGCTTATAAGGCAGATTCTTCTGAATCTTTTGTCAAATGCTGTAAAGTATACCCGTACGGGCAGTGTTACCCTGAAAGTGTTTTTAAAGGAATTAGTCGGTGATGAGGCGACTATACATTTTTCGGTAATTGATACGGGTATTGGCATAAAGCCTGAGGATATCGAAAAGCTCAGGCATGAATATCAGAGAGTTGATGCTGAGAAAAACAGAAATATAGAAGGAACGGGGCTTGGTATGTCTATAGTTACAAAGCTGTTGTCGCTTTTCAGAAGCGAGCTTGAAATCAAAAGTGAATATGAAAAGGGTTCAGAATTTTCATTTGACCTTGCTCAGCAGGTTACAGATTCATCGGATATGGGCAATTTTATGAATGCAACAGTTGATACAGAGCCTGATGAGCGTATAAACTATGTAGCGCCAGGGGCGAGAATACTTGTTGTTGATGACTATTCAATGAATCTAAAGGTCTTTTCAGGTCTTTTGAAGCATACGCAGATTCAGATCAAAGAGGCTCTCAGCGGTGAAGAATGCATAGCGCTTGCAAAAAAACAGCGTTATGACATAATCTTTTTAGACCATATGATGCCCGGTATGGATGGTATAGAGGCATTCAGAATTTTAAAGGAGGAAAAGCTCTGCGAGGGAACTCCTGTTGTTATGCTCACAGCAAACGCTTCAAACTATGATAAGGAAAGCTATGATAACGAGGGCTTTGATGATTTGGTGTTAAAGCCTATCATGCCGGCAGCGCTTGATAAGGTGATCTTAAAATATCTGCCAAAGCATCTTGTAACTTATGTTGAGGCACCTCCAGCGCCTGAAACGGCGTCTTCTCCTGCACCTGCTGCTCCTACAGTTTCAGATATTTTAGAGAATACTGCAGATGTTGATATAATTGAAAAAATCAATACCGCTATTCCTGAAATAAATACCGATAAAGGCCTTGCAACCTGCTCTGGCGACAAGGACTTTTATTTAGAGCTTTTTGAAGATTTTACAAAGCTTGATATTAAGTCAGAGCTTACAAATTATCTTAAAAATTCTGATAACTTAAACTATTGTATCAGGGTACATGGCTTTAAAAATACGGCATACTCAATCGGTGCAGTGCGCCTTGGCGACTTAGCCTACAATATGGAGGTTTTGACCCGCGAGGAAATGCCTGACAACATCGATGAGCTTCAGGACAGCTTATTTGAACAGTATGACAGAATTTGTCAGAGATTTGAAAGTATTAAAAAATAAGGGATAAACAATTTATATATGAAATATCGAGGTGAATTCTCTTGGAAACGAAGAATGCTGATAAAGCATTATCGATAGCAAAGCTCATATTTGTAGTGATAATAGGTAGCGCTATAAACGTACTGGGCAGATATTTAGCACTGAAATTGTCGCTCCCGATATGGCTTGATATGACGGGTACTATCATATCCTCGTATTATGCAGGTCTGTGGGGCGGTATAGTAACAGCTGTTATCACAAGTGCCGCTTCTGCTGTATTTGACATATCTGCAATTGCTCACTGTATTACTGCGGTTTCAGCGGCAATACTTATCCACATTTTTATCAGAAAGCTAAAGCTCAGCGCATTCAGAGCGTATATATGCAGTTTCTGGCTGGGGCTTGTCTGTACTATTGTTTCAACTCCTATAAATATTATTTTCTACGATGGCTATACAGGCAACATCTGGGGTGATACGTTATTTGATATGCTTGAGTGGTATGAAGCACCATTTATACTCTGCGCTCTGGCAGCTGACGGATTTGTAGAGATAGTTGATAAGCAGATATGCGTTTTGCTCTCTTGTCTTATAATTATACTTATAGTGTCAAGAGAAAAGCTGTTTGCAAAAAGGTTAAACGAGGTAGCTTCGATAGCATTGGCTGTTTTTGTAGCCCTTAATGCATTCTCTGTTCCTGTGAGTGCGCAGGAAAATGCACTGTTTGAAAACAACTATGTTCATACGATTTATAATAATACAAACGGCATGGTTTCATCAGAGGCAAATGTTATCGGTGAAACTGATGACGGCCATATCTGGATAGGCAGTTATTCTGGACTTTCAAGATTTGATGGAGCAGAGTTTGTAAGAGACGGCAGTTTTATCAACGTTACCGACCTTATGACAGACTCACAGGGCAGACTATGGATAGGCACAAACGATGCGGGAATTGCACGTTACGAAAACGGCACATATACATACTTTACCGACAAAGACGGTCTGCCTTCAATGTCTATACGCTGTTTTGCAGAAGATGAAAACGGCAACGTCTATGTTGGAACAAGCAATACAATCTGTAAATTTTCTCCTGATGACACTATCGAGGAATTATCCGTTGATATAGCACACGCGCAGAAAATGGTAGCGATTGGCTCAGAGCTTGTTGTTATTGATAACACAGGATATATTCATCTTACCGACGGAGAATCACTTTTTGAGGCTTCTCCTGAACTTTCGGCTGATATCTTTATGACACTTGAAAACACCTCGTCGAGAGGTCTTCTTGCAGGTACCGATACGGGCGAGCTGATCAGGCTCACGGTTGAAGATGATTATCTTAAATATGAAGAATCCTTATGCTCATATTATTCATCGGTGCTTGCTGTTGCAGAAAGCAGAGACCATAACTTATGGGTAGCAACCAACACTCAGATTGATATGATAGACAGCCAAGGAAATCATCATCCTTTTTTCTTTGACAACTTTGCCTCGGCATTTACAGATATTCACGAGGATTATCAGGGAAATATATGGATATCCTCAGAGCGTTACGGCGTTATGCTGCTGTTAAAAACGGATTTTGTGAATGTAAATGATATGATTTACGCCCTGCCTAATGTTACAAACGCTGTTATCGCATACGATGATCATCTGTTTTTTGGCACAGACACAGAGCTTAATTTTGCTGACTATGAAGGTGATATAAATTATTCTGCAAAGTATGATGCTCTTTATTATGCGTGCAGCAATACAAGAGTAAGAGACCTTTTTGAGGATTCGCAGGGTAGATTATGGGTATGTACATATGATGGACTTATCTGCGTTGAAAACGGTGAGTTTGTAACGCTGACAACTGAAAATGGCGCTACAAGTAACCGATTCAGATGTATAGAGGAGCTATCTGATGGTACATTTATCGTAGGTACTGCAGATGGTATCAACTTTATTTCAGACCTTGAAATTGTAAACACTCTTACGGCTGACGACGGCCTTGGAAATACTCAGATTCTCTCCTTGTGCGAGGGTGATAACGGTATAATTTACGCAGGCAGCGATGGCAGCGGTATCTACGTTATAAAGGACGGTAAGCTGATAGATACAAAAACGAGAGAAGACGGACTTTCCTCAGATGTAATTCTGAAGATTGTAAAGTGCGATAAGGGATACTTCATCGTAACAAGCAACGCTCTTTGCTTTATGGATAAGGAAGGCGAAATAAACAAAATCAACTCGTTTCCGTATTTCAATAACTATGATGTTTTAATTTATGAGGATATTGCCTTTGTAACCTGTTCTGCAGGTGTTTACAAGATAAGCGTACAGGAGCTTTATGAAGACAGATGCGAAAACATCAAGCTTTACAGCGCTGCTGACGGTCTTTTTTCAGGACTTACAGCAAACTCAAGAAACTACATTTCCAAAAACGGTGAGCTTTTCCTTGCGTCAAACAACGGCGTTGTGGCGTTTGCGGGCGCAAACAGTCAGGATGTCGATAACTCCGAGCTGAAATTCGGTGTAGTTTCCTGCAAGTTTGACGATACAGAGGTCATTGTTTCCGGAAGCGAGGCTATCTCTTTTGAGCATGACGTTGATAACATTGCTATTTACGCATCAGTAAGAAATTATTTTTCTGATGATCTGAAGGTCAGATTCTACATCAAGGGCGATGAATCCCCTGATTTTTACGACTGGGATTCTATCGAGCCTATTATTATCCAGAAGGCAGGCAGTACAAACTATGTTGTTATCTTAGAGGTGTACGACAATTCAGGCAATAATCTCATTGCCTCAAAGCAGTATACTATCAATACGGATATTCACCCGTGGGAAACAATTACCTTCAAAACCTACCTTGCGCTTGTTTGTATTGAAATTTCGATATTCCTTGTAATTACTATCGTAAGCATGGTAGTTTTCGTTACAAGAAAGAATGAGCTTGAAAAGCAGAAGGTTGAGCTTGACAATATGGTCGAGGAGCAAACGAAAACTATCAGAGAAAATCAGGATCAGATTTCTGATATGTTTATCCAGACGGTTACAGCTTTAGCAGAAGCGGTTGACGCCAAGGACAGATACACCTCTGGTCACTCTCTGCGTGTAGCGCAGTATGGTAAACTCTTGGCGCAGAAAATGGGACTTTCTGAAGAAGAACAGAACGACATCTATACCGCAGGTCTTCTTCACGACGTAGGTAAAATCAGAGTACCTGCTGAAATCATCAATAAAAACGGCAGACTCACCGATGAAGAATACGATATAATCAAAATCCACCCTGTAACAGGGTATCATATCCTGCGTGGCATTTCAGGCTGTGAGGGCATCGCTCAGGCGGCAAAGTATCATCACGAGCGTTATGACGGCAGAGGTTATCCTAACGGCATTGAGGGTGAGAATATTCCTCTTGCGGCAAGAATTTTGGGCGTTGCAGACAGCTATGATGCTATGACATCAAACCGTTCTTACAGAAACGCTCTTTCTCAGGAAATAGTAAGAGGAGAAATCTTGAAGGGCAGAGGCACTCAGTTTGATCCGAGAGTTGCTGATGTAATGATTGGGCTTATCGATGAAGATAAGGATTATAGCTTAAAACAGCTTGATAACTTACACAGAACGATCCTTGCTATCGATGATGAACCTATCAACCATAAGATCATCAATCATATTATGAAGGATGAGCCTATGTATAAGATAGTTTCTGCATATTCAGGTCAGCAGGGTATCGAGATGATGCAAAACGAGCATATTGATCTCATTCTCCTTGATGTAAATATGCCTGGTATGAACGGCCTTGAAACCTTAAAGAAGATAAGAATGAGATTTGATACTCCTGTGGTACTCTTGACAGGTGATAAAAACCTCGGTGTTGCTGAAGATTTTGCAAATCTCGGCTGTGATGATTACATCACAAAGCCATTCTTACCGCTTTTAATCAAGGAGGTTATCCATAATATGACAGAGAGAATAAATCTCGATAACTGATAAATCATTCTCATATATAGAGAGTAAACCGCTGAAGGCTTATGCCTTTGGCGGTTTTTGTGCATCGTGCATTGTAAAAAACTTGTCGATTTATGAAAAATGGTGTTGAAATTGCAAATAAACTGTGATATACTATATATAGTTATCGGGTTTAGTGGCTGATGGTTAAATGTAGCGGTTATACGTTTTCTGCCAGTTTGCCCGTTTTTTGAGAAATTTAACGTTTTGAAATAAATTTATAAGAAAGAAAGGGTTATTATTATGGCGAGCAGCACTAGAAAGAAACAACAGCCTGTTTACGTTACAATAATCGGTATTGCTATCATTGTTATTCTGGCAATTGCTATTTTATCGGTGGTTATTTTGTCGGTAAGCTTTAAGGATGAAAATTCAGCGCCAAGCATATTTGGCTACAGTCTTTATATTATGGATGGCGCGCAGATGGAGCCTGAAATTCCTAAGGGCTCGGCTATTTTTGCAAAAACAGGCCCTATAACATCCGGTAACTCTATCGGTGTGGCGGCGCTTTGTAAGGTTGATGGCGGTAAAAATACAACAGTTATGCGTATTGTAAATACCGAGGTCGATTCAAACGGTCTTTTGACATACTGGGTAAGATTTGATACCCAGCCTGAAAATACAGCTCAGATCATTTCAGCCTCATCGGTTATCGGTCAGGCAAAATTCTATAGCAAGGGTCTTGGTAAATTCATCACCTTTGCAGTATCTCCTATCGGTATCTTCTGCCTGATCATAGTGCCTTGCGTAATGTTTGCGGTATATCAGGTCTTGCTTATCATTTTGAAGAAGAATACAGATGTTGGCCGCGAAAAGAAGCAGTTCTTCCTGCCTGAAGATGTTGAAATCGATGAAGATGCAAGAGATGAATATAAAAATACCGATGCCGATTCCTTTGCACCCGTTTCAAACGGTGAGCTTTATCAGAAGCCTACTGCAAAAGAAAGAAAGGCTCAGCAGGAGCGTGAAATGGCTCAGCTCGCCCGTGGCTTTGGCACTCAGGTTATGAGTACTCACGAAATTCACCGTGCTCCTGCAGAGAAAAAGGCAGATACCCTTGACGATGTTTTATTTGCCGCAAAGAAGTCTTCAAGACCTTCACCGATTCCATCAAAGCCTCAGATGAGCGCTACTGAAAAGTATGGTCTTGATAAGGATGATGAAGAATTATCATTTGTAAGAAAGGCTTCAACTCCCGTATCTGAAACAAAGTATGATGACGAGGCTAAAAAGGCTGCAACTCCTGTAAAGGTCAAGGTAAAGCCAAAGGTTGTACCTGTAAAATCAAAGGTTACAGAAAAGTCAATTGAGATAGAAAAGATTACAGCTATCACAGAAACAACTCCTGCTCCGGCCCCTCATGATGAATATTCAGATGATATCAAGGCTTCATTTGAAGCTGCAAAGGCTGCAAGAGAAGCCAAGCTTTCAGAAGAAAAGGCTGAGGCTGCAAATAAAGCTCAGTCGGCGGTTGCAGAGGTAAAGGCAGAGGCAGAGGTTGAGGTTGCAAAGGCAATAGCTCCTGTAATTGAAGATAAGCCTTCAGAGCCTGAAATCAAGATTCCTGCAAAGAGCTCCAACCAGAAGCTTGAAGAGCTTATGGCGCTGCTCAATATGCACAACGATAAGAACAAGCAGTAAAATCAAACTCAGAAGGTTTTTACCTTCTGAGTTTTTATTGTAATTTATGAGAAATAGTGATATACTATAGTTATATTCAAAATTATAAAGGAGAGGTTAAAATGAAGGTTTCACAGCTTCCGTACAATCGCTGTACCATAGAGTATATAAAAGAAAATATGGGTAGTGCCATAGAGAGAATAAAAAATGCAAAGACTGTTGATGAGGTTTTGTCAGCGAGAAAAGATTACTTAGAGGTAATGAGCGAGTTTTCAACTCAGTATTCTCTTTCAAACTGCAGATATACTCTCAATACAAAGGATGAATTCTATCTTGCCGAAAAGGATTATTACGATGAGATAGCCCCTCAGGCAGAGGAGTATTCTGTAATGTATTCTCAGGCTATGCTTGAGTCACCATTCAGAAAAGAGCTTGAAGAAAAGCTATCTCCTGTACTTTTCAAGAGCTTTGAGGTAGCCGCAAAATCAATGTCGCCTGCGATCATTCCACAGATGCAGGAGGAAAACCGCCTTGTAACTGAGTATTCAACCTTTATGTCAGAGCTTACATTTGAGTATGAGGGTGAAACTATCCCGCTTACGATTTTGAGAAAGTATATGACCGATGATAACCGTGATACAAGAAAAAAGGCGTATGATGTTTTGGGTAACCGCTTGGCAGAGGTATCTGAAACTCTAGATACTATCTTTGATAAGCTTGTTCACGTCCGTGATGAAATGGCTCGCGCTATGGGCTATGAAAACTTTGTTGAGCTTGGTTATTATCGTATGGGCAGACTTGATTATGATAAGGAGATGGTTTCAAAATACAGAGAAAATATCTTAAAGGATATTGTCCCTGTTGTTTCAAAGCTCAAAAAGGCTATTGCCAAAAAGCATGGTATCGATAATTTTATGTTGTATGATGACTGCGTAACAGTTTTAGGCGGTAACCCTAAACCTTGCCATGATGCTGATGGTATTTTTGAAGCGGCAAAGCAGATGTACCACGAGATGTCTGAAGATACTGCAAAATTCTTTGATATGATGCTTGAAAATGAGGCTTTTGACGTATTCTCCCGTGAGGGTAAGTGGGGCGGTGGCTACTGCACAAGCTTTGATAAATACAAGCAGCCGTTTATACTGGCTAATTTCAATGGCACAGCGGCTGACGTTGACGTTATGACTCACGAATGCGGTCATGCCTTTGCAGATTATATGACAGCCGATAATGAGCTCAAGGAGCTTGGTATAGGCGGTATGGAAACGGCAGAATGTCATTCAATGAGTATGGAATTCTTTGCTTGGAAATATATCGACAAATTCTTTGGCGAAAAGTCAAAGGAATATAAATTCAAGCATTGTACTGACGCATTGTCATTCCTGCCATACGGTATCATTGTAGACTATTTCCAGCATATCGTTTATGAAAACCCGGATCTTACTCCTGCGCAGAGAAAGGCTGAATGGAAAAAGCTCGAAGAAACATACCGTCCATGGCTTTGCATTGACGGTATCCCATATTTAGAGCTTGGTACCCGCTGGCAGTATCAGATGCATATCTATGAAAGCCCGTTTTATTACATTGATTATACTCTTGCCCAGACTATTGCATTTCAGTTTTTACTTCTTTCTCTTGAGGATTATGACAAGGCTTTTGCAACCTACTTTAAATTCTTATGTCACGGCGGTGAGCTGATGTTTACTCAGCTTGTAAAAGAGGCAGGGCTCAAGAGCCCGTTTGAAGAGGGTGCGCTTTACGACATAGGTCAGAAGATTTCTTCGCTTATCGACAAATTAGAACAAGACATATAGTGTTATTTGTTACTTTTAACATTGACATTATATTAAAAATTTGTTATACTTTATCTGTAAATGGCAGAAACTCTGTTGTTTAAAAAATGACTTCATTGGAGGTATT
Organism: uncultured Clostridia bacterium; assembly: GCA_937892655.1. GTDB lineage: Bacteria > Bacillota > Clostridia > Oscillospirales > Ruminococcaceae > CALBJC01. The sequence continues at coordinate 10,384 of CALBJC010000105.1, forward strand.
TATCATGCAGAAGACAAAACTCGGTATTACAGTTGGCGCTTTGGCTTGCGCTGTATACCTTGCAGGTATTTTCAACTCAACAATTCTTATCCTCTTGGCTGGTTATGTTTTAATCGCAGAAACAAACCCATGGCTCAAGAGAGTAACAGTTAAGGCAGTGCTCATCGTTTTCTTAGCTTACGCTTTACTCTACGCTACAGATTTTGTAAACGATGTTCTCTCAATCCCTAACTACATTATCAGATGGTTTGATGATGATTATGATGCATTCCAGCTCAAGATTCCTCTCAACCTTCTCAACATTTTCGATCAGTGTGTATACATCGCTGAATTCGTTCTTCTTGCTCTTTGCGCTCTCAAGGCTCCAAAGCAGGGTACATTCAGATTTGCACCAATCGACAAGCTTGTTGACAAGATCGTTGTAAGAGACGAACAGTAATAAACAGTAATAATATACTAAATAAAAATTAAAGCGGAAAACCTTATCGGTTTTCCGCTTTTTCTTTTTGATTAATTAATCTCTCTTTGCATTAGCGAGCATAAGCTTGATTCTGTTTTCCTGGTTTACCTTAGTAGCGCCGGGGTCATAGTCGATAGCAACGATATTTGCGTTAGGATATGCATTCTTTATTACTCTTGACATACCCTTTGCAACAATATGGTTTGGCAGACAGCCAAAAGGCTGAGTACAGATGATGTTCTCGGTACCTGTTTCAGCGAGTGCCGCCATTTCTGCGGTAATCAGCCAGCCTTCGCCCATCTTAACGCCCTGATGAATATACTTATCAGCGCATTTTCTCAAGTGTTCAAAATCGTGAGGCGGGTCAAAGAAGCCGTGCTTTTTAATAATGTCGATCTGCTTTTTCTGCTGCGCCAAGAGAACTTTGTAGCCAACAGAATATAAAAATGTCATCTTATCGTGTCTGTCATAAAGCTTACCGTCGTTAGCACCGTTTACAGCACAGTACAAAACAAAGTCCAGAAGACCAGGCACAACAGGCTCGCAGTCTTCAGAAACAAGAAAATCTTCAAGATGATTGTTTGCAAGAGGTGAGTATTTTACATAAATCTCGCCAACGATACCAACTCTTGGCTTTCTCTTTTCTCTGTTCATAGGGATAGCCGCAAAGTCATCTAAAATTTCATTGTAAAGCTTTCTTGCGCTGTAAAGGCGTGTGCCGGCAAAATATCTGCCAAGACGTTCTTCCCATTTGTGTAAAACCTTGTCAGTATCGCCCTTGTTCTTCTCATAAGGTCTGCACTGGTTGTAGCAGAGCATAAGCATATCACCATAGCATACAGCGAAAATAAGCTTTAAAACAAGCATAGGTGTAAACGCAAATGCGGGATTTTTCTCAAGACCTGAGAAGTTTAAAGAAATAACAGGTACCTGAGGGAATTCTGTTGATAGCGCCTTTCTTAAAAGGGCTATGTAGTTTGAGGCTCTGCATCCGCCGCCTGTCTGAGAAATCAAAAGGGCGGTTTTATTTACATCATATTTGCCGCTTTTGAGTGCTTCCATAAACTGACCGATAACCAAAAGCGCAGGGTAGCAGGTATCGTTGTGAACATTTTTTAAGCCCTCATCGATAACCGATTGAGTTGATGTCTGTAAAAGCTGCATATTATAGCCGTAGCTTTTGTATAAAGAAATGATCAGATTGAAATGAATAGGGAGCATATCCGGAACTAAAATTGTATAGTCCTTTTTCATATCCTCGGTAAATATTGTTTTATTTACTCTGCCTGATTTTGACTTTGAGATTATACTTTTGTTTTCACTCATTGTGTTTCCTCTTTTATTTTGTGTTTTTCTTTTCATCAAGGGCAGCAACCAGGCTTCTGAGTCTTATCTTTGCAGCACCGAGGTTGTTTATCTCATCAATCTTGAGCTGTGTATACAGCTTGCCTGCCTGCTCTAAAACTGCTCTTATTTCGTCAGTTGTAACCGCGTCGATACCACAGCCGAAGGATACCAGCTGAACAAGCTGCATATCTGGCTGAGTGCATACATATGCTGCCGCGCGGTACATTCTTGAATGATATGTCCACTGATTTAAAATGTCAAGCTCAGGTGCAATTGATAAGTGGCTTACGCTTTCTTCTGTAATAACTGCAAGACCTAAAGATGAAATCAGCTTGTGAATACCGTGGTTGATTTCAGGGTCAACGTGATAAGGACGGCCCGCGAGCACTATAATCTGCTTATCCTGCTCTCTTGCACTTTTAATAATCTCCTGAGCTTTATCACGTAAATCCTTCTGGCAAGCATTATATTCCGCATACGCCTTGTCAAGCGCCTTGATAGCGTCTGACTGCTTTATCTTATACTTTGCAAGTGAGCGCACAAGAGCCTTTGCAACATGCTTTTTGTTGTTGATATCAATGTATGGGGTTACAAAATTATCGTCATTGAGGTTTGGCATATTAGCCTTTAATAGCTCAGGATAATATGCAACAACAGGACAGTTATAGTGGTTATCAGATGAGCCCTCATCAATGTTGTATGACATACAAGGGTAGAAGATAAAGTCAACACCCTTTTCAATCAGGTTTTCGATATGACCGTGTGTTAATTTTGCCGGATAGCATACTGTATCTGAAGGGATAGTCTGCTGACCCTTGTAGTAGGTATCTCTGGTTGAGCAGTCTGAAATTACAGGCTCAAAGCCAAGCTCGCATAAAAGTGTTGTCATAAACGGCATAAGGTCATAGAAGCTGAGCGCCAAAGGAATACCTACAGTTGCTTTTGGTGTGCCCTGAGGCTTTTTGCCACAGTATGATAAAACCTTTTGATATTTGTATTCAAAGAGGTTTTCTGTACTTGTTGTAAGTTTTAAGCCTGCGCCCTTTTCGCAACGGTTACCTGAAATAAACTTTCTGCCGCTGTTGAAGGTTAATATGTTTAGCGAGCAGTGCGCTGTACAGCCGTTACACTGCGCCGCCTTTGAGGTATATGTAAATTCTTCAAGCTCTGAAGCAGAAATAAGTGAGGTCTGCTTAACTTTCTTTGAACGTTCTTTTGCGTATAAAGCACAGCCGAATGCGCCCATAAGACCGGCTATGGCAGGTCTTATTACATTCTTTCCAAGCTCCTGCTCAAATGAACGCAAAACTGCGTCATTTAAGAATGTACCGCCCTGAACAACTATATTCTTACCAAGTTCATCAACGCTCTTTGCTCTGATAACCTTGTAAATAGCGTTTTTGATGATAGATGATGAAAGACCTGCTGAAATATCTTCAACGCTTGCACCATCCTTCTGTGCCTGCTTTACAGATGAGTTCATAAATACAGTACATCTTGAGCCAAGGTCAACAGGTGACTGCGCAAATAAACCGAGCCTTGCAAACTCTGCTATGTCATAGCCGAGCGCTGAAGCAAATGTCTGAATAAATGAGCCGCAGCCTGAAGAACAAGCTTCGTTGAGCATAATAGAGTCAATAGCATTGTTTTTAATCTTGAAGCATTTGATATCCTGACCGCCGATATCGATGATAAAGTCAACCTGCGGGCAGAAGTAGTGAGCTGCCTTGAAGTGAGCAACCGTTTCTACAATACCAAAGTCAACGCCAAGACCTGATTTTATAAGCTCTTCGCCGTAGCCTGTAACTGCTGCTGAGCGGATAACGAGCTTTTCGTTTGCAAGAGAGTAGATCTCTTTTAATTTTGAAGCGATAATATCAAGAGGCTGTCCCTTGTTGGAGCAGTAATGCTGATACAAGAGCTTGCCGTCAGGAGTAATCAAAACGAGCTTTGTAGTAGTAGAGCCCGAGTCGATACCGAGGTATGCATCGCCCTCATAGGTCTTTATATCCTCATATTTCAAGTCACTCTTTGAATGACGTTCAATGAACTTGTGATAATCTTCCTTGGTTTCAAAAAGCGGTCTGCCTTTTGTAACTGTAGACTGTGCCTTTGCGTTTTTTACCTTATCGAGCAATTCCTCAATAGTCATAGGCTCTGCCGCCTTCTGAGCATTGAGCGCTGAGCCGTAAGCCATAAAGCAAGGCGCAAGCTCAGGGAAAATTGCGTTTTCTTCAGAAAGCTTCAAAGTTCTCACAAATGCCTGACGTAGGCCCTTCAAGAAGAACAGCGGACCGCCTAAGAACAAAACATTGCCTTCAATTTTTCTGCCTTGTGCCAAGCCTGAAACTGTCTGGTCAACAACTGCCTGGAAGATTGAAGCTGAAATATCCTCTTTCTTAGCGCCCTGATTTAAAAGCGGCTGAATATCTGACTTTGCGAATACACCGCATCTTGAAGCGATAGGGTAGAGCTTTTCACTCTTGAGTGAAAGTGCGTCAAGCTCATCAGGAGTAATATCCAAAAGGGTTGCCATCTGGTCGATAAATGCACCCGTACCGCCGGCGCAAGAGCCGTTCATTCTCTGCTCAACGCCACCTGTCAGGAATATGATCTTAGCGTCTTCACCGCCAAGCTCAACTACAACGTCAGCCTCAGGATGAGCCTTTTCAACAGCAATAAATGCCGCATAAACCTCCTGAACAAATGAGATGTCGGCCGCTGTTGCGATACCAAGACCTGCAGAGCCTGTGATAGACGCTCTGAAGGATGTAGCGGGATATTCATTTTTTATAATTTCAAGCTGCTCGGATACAGTTTCTCTTACTTTTGAGAAATGACGCTGATATTTAGTATAGATGATCTCATCGCCATCAAGAATAACTGTTTTTACGGTTGTAGAGCCAACGTCTATACCGAGTGACAAAATCTTTTCCATTGAATTACCTTCCGTTTTATGTATTTTAAATCTGTTACTATTTTAATGCTCTTTGTTAAACCAAGTTTAAATCTTGAAAACCGTCTTCAATTTCTGCTCTGAATACAGTTTTAAATGTACGCGGTTTTCAGAAGCTCAGTATCTGTTTTACTACCGCAGGTACTAAAACAGTCAAAATTGCAGAAAAAAGTTTTCTTCACTGCTGTCAATAACTGAAACATCGTGACCGAGGGGGTGATAATTCAAGCGCTAAACATATTCCAACCTTGCCGCAACCTGCAACTAAAATATTCAAATTATACACTCTCCCTTTCGTAAAGATATACACTAATAATTGTACCACCTTTTCACAAAAAAGAAAAGCAATTTAAAAGTTTGTTTACAATTATGAGCTAATAGAATGCGAGAAGAAAAATTAAAACCGACTGTAATGAACAAAATCCAAAACAGTCGGTATAAGTGATGCTAAATATTACATTTTGTCTACAGTTTCGATACCTAAAACAGCCAGATGCTTTTCGATAACGAGCTTTGTCAAAACGCAGAGTGACAAAAGTGCTTTTCTCTTGTTTTCGTCGGCCTCTGAAATAATGTGGTTATTTGTGTAGAAACGTGAGAATAAAACAGCCAGACGATAAGCATTTTCGCAGATAAAGTTAGGTGCTTTTTCATTGAGTGCTGTTACAAAGCTTTCGCCACTCAAAGAGATTGCAAGTAACAGTTCTCTAGCGCAGTCATCATAAATGCCGTCGATCTTGTTTTCAATGCTGTCAGTTGACTTGCGAAGGAGTGACTTGATACGGGTCACCATATAAAGTAAGTATGCGCCCGTCTTGCCTTCAGCTGTCAGGAATTTTGCGATATCAAAGATGTAATCCTTTGAACGATGATTTATAAGGTCACCGAATTTGATTGAAGCCACAGCGAGCTTGTTTGCAGTTTCGATTCTCTCTTCTTCTGACTCAAAGTTGCCCTTTGAAAGATTTTCGAGTGCAGTTGCCACTGCTTCATCAAGCAAGTCTGAAAGACGCATAACGCCACCGTCACGGGTCTTGTAAGGCTTGTTGTCGCTGCCGTTCATTGTACCAAAGCCCAGGTGCTCTAAGTTACAGCTCTCATCAACAATGCCAGCCTTGTAAGCACAACGGAAAACCTGAGTAAAATGCATTGACTGTCTGCCGTCAACAACATACCATATCTGTGATGGTGAAAAATCCTGATTACGCTGAATGATTGTAGCAAGGTCAGTTGTAGCATAAATGTTTGAGTTGTCTGATTTTTTGATGATAACAGGCGGAAGCTCAAACTTGTCATCTTCCTTCTGAACATCAACAACCATAGCGCCCTCGCTCTCGCGTAAAAGCTGCTTGTCGTTTAAGATGTCAAGAAGCTGTGGAACATACTTTTCAGCGTCGCTCTCACCATACCAGTATTCAAAGTCAACTCCTAAGCGCTCATAGTTTTTCTTCATATCAACGCATGAAGCCGCAACGAGCTTTTTCCAGATAGAAATATACTCCTCATCGCCAGACTGAAGCTTTGCGGTATTAGCCTTTGCTTTGGCTCTGAACTGTTCATCCTCTTTACTCTTCTTGCTTGCAAAAGGATAGATTTCATTGAGCATTTCAGCAGTGATCTCAATTTCAGCAGGGTTTTCATAGCGCTCATATAGCTCTGCAATTACAAGGCCCATCTGTAAGCCCCAGTCGCCTAAATGAACGTCGCCTACAGCCTTGATGCCCATAGCCTGACAAAGCTGCTTGAGTGCCTGACCGATAATAGCTGAACGCAGATGACCGATATGCAATGGCTTTGCAATGTTAGGTCCGCCGTAGTCGATAACTATTGTATCACTTTCTACCTGAGGAACGCCTAAGTTTTCATCTGCAAAAATCTCATTACATTTTGAAAGCAGATATTCATCTGTTACTGTAATATTCAAAAAGCCTGGTGCCACAGCCTCAGCCTTAGAGATAATCTCGTTTTCTGAAAGTACAGCCGCAACCTCGTTTGCAATCATAACAGGGGCTTTTCTGAAAAGCTTTGCACCCTTGAATGCGCCGTTACACTGAAACTGACAAAGCTCAGGACGGTCAGAAACTGTAACAACGCCTAAATCCTCTGAGTAGCCACACTTTACAAAGCAGTCGGCCACAAGGCTTGTAAGCTCCTTTAAAATGGACATTTATATCCCTCCAAAATCTATTTAATCGTATTATTTACACATAGCATATTGTACCATAATGATAAAATCTTGTCAATTAGCCTGCGAGGCTGTATTATGTTACAAAAATGTGTATATTTTATTTATTTAATGGATAAGGTTTGGTTAAAAAGTATAGAGAAAAGGGGGGTAATTTAATAGATGTAACAAAATAAAAAAAGTGTGTTTTTAAACATTGAAATTATCATCGGATTTTGGTATATTTAATCTATGAGAAAATTTCTGAGTATTCAGAAAAATAACAAGGGGGATTTAAAAATGTTCGAGAAACTCTTTAAACTCAAAGAGAACAACACAACAGTCAGAACAGAAATCGCCGCAGGTCTTACAACCTTCTTTGCAATGGCTTACATCGTATTTGTAAACCCAAATCAGGTTGCAGCAGAGGGCGCAAACGGCTGGCTGGCAGGTCTTGGTGCAGATGGCGCTGCATTGGGCAAAATCTGGAACGCAGTATTTGTAGGTTCTATCATCGCAGCAGCTCTTGGTACATTGCTTTATGCATTTTTGGCAAAGTTACCTTACGCTCAGGCTTGTGGTATGGGTCTTAACGCATTCTTCTGCACAACATTCGTTTCAGGCGCTTACTTTGCAAACGTTGATGTAGTTGCCGGCTATCAGTCAGGTCTTTTCGTAATCTTCATTTCAGGTATTCTGTTCCTGATTTTATCAGCAACAGGTGCTCGTACTTATATTGCAACAAATATGCCTGATTGCTTAAAGAAGTCAATTCCTGCAGGTATCGGTTTGTTTATTGCTCTTATCGGCTTCAAGAATGCAGGTATCATTCAGGCTAACCAGTACACATTCGTTCAGTTCAACGATATTCACGGTGCTATCGAAAACGGCACATTCAGAGCTACAGCAGTTCCTGCTCTTGTTGCTCTTTTAGGCTTCTTTATCATTGGTATCTTAGCTAAGCTCAATGTCAAGGGTAATGTTATCCTCGGTATTTTGGCTTCAACAGTTCTCTACTATGTATTTATGTGGGAGCTTCCATCATTTGATAATACAAGCATTACTCAGCCATTCAAGGATTTTGCTGACATCGGTTTATTCGGCTTTGCAAGTAAGGATGGTATCGACGCTGCATTCAACGGCGCTCATATCGATGGTATCTTAGGTCTTGTAATTTTAGTTATCACATTCTGCTTAGTAGATATGTTTGATACTCTCGGAACTCTTTACGGTACAGCATCAGCAGCTAATATGCTTGATGAAAACGGTGACCCTATCGGTGTCAACAAGGCAATGATGTGTGACTCTATCGCTACAGTAGGCGGCGCTGTTGCAGGTACATCAACATGTACAACATTCGTTGAATGTTCAGCAGGCGTTGCAGCAGGCGGCAGAACAGGTCTTACATCTTTGGTTACTGGTATCTGCTTTATCCTCTGCTTATTCATTTCACCTTTAGCATCAGTTATCCCTTCAGCAGCAACAGCTCCTGCTCTTATTTATGTAGGCGTTCTGATGCTCAAGAACTTTGCTAAGGTTGATATGGAGGATATCACAAGTGCAATCCCTGCATTTATCGCACTCATCATGATGCCGCTCACATACTCAATTTCAAACGGTATCGGTCTTGGTGCTATTTCATACGTTATCCTCACAGCTTGCACAGGTAAGTTCAAGAAGAAGGATATCATGATTACAATAATCGCTGCAATCTTCGTTGCAAGATTCATCATGGTTACAATGTAATTTTAAACTAATCACAAAAAGTAAGCCACTCTGCAAAAGCAAAGTGGCTTCTTTTTATTTGGAGAGATTATGTTTTTTAAACGCCGATGCAAGCAACTGTTCTGCCGTTTGATTCTGTGTAGGCTACGTCTGACAGAGTAAGAATATCGTTGCCATCTGCGAGTGTGAATGTAAATGTCACTTCACCACACTTTTCTAAAAGTGCAAAGTCTGTATACAGGTCAAAGATGTATTTGTATTCGTTTGTATCAAAGTCAATCTGTGGCTCTCTTGCAGTATAAGCGATGATGTTGCCGCCCATACCCATATTTGTGTAGTAGATATCCTCGTTTTCCTGATCTCTTGTGCAGCTCTGGTTTAACATTTCAAGGCCCTGAGGGTAAGTATCTATTGTGTTGTAGCCAAAGCGCTGTGAGAGATATGTGTTGAGGTCATCTGTGCTGAACGCGCCCGCATCGTTTGTAGGAATAGTCGCTCTGATAAGGTGGATAAGCGAAGCATTTAAATCTTCAACGCCCTGCCACTGCTCATTTGAGTATTCGTTATTTTTATCAAACATATTTGCCATATACGCTCTTGCAAAATTATATCCGTCTGCAGGAATGTCAACAAGCGTATCCAGAAGCTCATAAGGAGTATAAGCGCCATCTGGTACAAACTCGATAAGCGGCATACCGCCTTCATAAGCACGAAGCTCATACTGCGCTGTTGTGCCCTCATCAAATGAAGCACATTCTGAATTTATAATTTCAAGAGTTACATCAGCTGACAGATAGCCATTGCCTGCGCTTGTTGAATTGATTGTATAGATAGCATCAAAGCCTTCAAAGGCTGAATGGTCTTCACCGAGTGTGTAGTAGCCCAGAAGGCCTGTATTACCGTTGCAGAGTGTCTTTAAAAACTCCTCACAAAGCTTATCTTCAGAGAGCTCTCTGATAGCGTCCTCAGTAGTAGCCACAAGCTCATATCTGTCAGCGTTGTCAGCTGTATCATTGCCTGTGTTATCTGTTATTTCATCAGGTGCGCTGTCAGGCTGTGAGTCTGGTGTTGTCTGTGTAACGTCAGCGTTGTCGCCGTCTAAAGCTGTGCTGCTCGGGTCTTCAATTGAGCAGGCTGTAAGGCTTGCCATAAGTGCAAGAGTTGTCATAAGTGTTAAAATAGATGTCTTTTTCATAATGATGTTTTCCTTTCTTTATCTGTTTGTATTATAAATGATAATACCGTGAATAAATTTTGTCAACACAGAAAATAGCCTAAATGAGCCCTTTGTCAGCGCAAAAATTGTTTATTTTGCCGCTGTTATTACAATGCTTTTTATGTTAGAATAACAAAGGCTTATGAATTTAAGAGGAGTGTTATTCTTGAAAAAGGCTTTGTTTTTTGATGTTGACGGAACTATTACCCATAACAGCTGCGGTCTGCCACAGACAGCGGTTGATGCGATAAGACAGGCAAGAAAAAACGGTCATCTGTGTTTTTTGTGTACCGGCCGTCCTTACGGCATTGTGCCTGACCCTGTAATTGAAATAGGGTTTGACGGGGCTGTATGCGGCAGCGGCTGCATGGTAAGAGCAGGTGAGGAATATCTGCTTGAGAAATACATTGATGTGGATGTTGTAAAGGGCTTTGTAAGCCTTCTTGATTCTATGAATCTTCCTTACAACTTTGAGGCTTTTTCAAAGGCTTATCAGAATACTCAGATGGCTCATATCAATCAGTGTCAGCAGGATGAGGAGCTTGAAGGTAACCCTTGCGGACGCGAGTTTATCGAGCGCTTTGAAAAATTCAAATGGGTTGACAATATGTCAGAGTATGATTTTTCAATCCCGATAACAAAAATCTGCTTTCGCGCGAGTGAAGAAGATTTAAAAGCCGTCCGTGAACGTGCTGACAAGCGCCTGATACTCAATACCCATAGCGGAGAATTTATGGGTATGCGTCATACCGAGGTTATCCAGACGGGCTTTGATAAGGGTAACGGTGTTGAGATGCTGCTTTCTCATTTTAACATCTCAAAAGAAAACTCAATAGGCTTTGGCGATAGTATGAATGACGTTGATATGTTCAAAAACGTCGGTTACAGTGTTGCTATGGGCAACTGTGCACCAAAGCTCAGAGAACTTGCTGATTTTGTAACCCTGCCTGTATGGGAGGATGGTCTTAAAAAAGCACTTGAAAAGCTTGGGCTGATTTAGCCTTCTGAAAATATAGTGTCTGAAAAACTCAAAATTGTTGCAAGGCTTGAAATTTTTTCAGAAAGCTGATTAGCTTTCTCCTGCCTTATGGTAATATAGTGCTTAAAAAATCTGAAATTGTTGCATTTGATTGAGAAAAATATTTGAAAGCTTATTTTTCTCGACTTTAAATGTTTGTGCTTGGCGGCAAAGAGCAGTCTTTGCCGCTTTTTTATTGAGGTTTATTCCTATTAAATATATAGCACCTTTCCTATAACAAGATCTGACCTTTGAAAGCCAGACTTTTTGATAAAATATTAACATGTAATTTTCTTTACTTTTGAAAAAGCGATAAAATATAAATATATTGGTATAAAAAAGACTACTAAGAGTAATCATTATATTGTAGAAGTTTATAAATATAAATAAAAGAACTAATAATTAGTTCTTTTTATTATACATAATATCTATATCTACTACGTTATCGTTAATACCTTTTACTTTACCTTTATCAGTCATTTGCCATAAATAATATTTGCCTTCATAGTCTGTTTTATCTGTATAATGAGCTAACCACGTTTTATAATCTGTTTCATACCAATAATTTTCTAAAGTATATTTAGATCCATATAACATAGCTTTATAATCTTTTGATTCTATATAATTCATAAATGTTTTTGCTACTTCTGTTAAATTATAAAAACTTAGATTATAACTTCTATAAGTATCAAAATTTTCCCAATCGAATGCGATTGGTAAA
>CALBJC010000106.1 GCA_937892655.1 uncultured Clostridia bacterium
GAGTTTCCTTTTGGTTTAAAGAAACCTTTGATGGGCTTTTTCCATCCGCAATGGCACAAGCAGCTGTTTGCATAAAATCTTCTGCCAAAACCGGTAAATGAAGACCTGTGATTTCCTGATAAGCTCCGTAGGTATCGGCTGTCAAAGGAATTCCCTTTTCTACCAGCCATTTTGCACCTTCCAGATTTGCTTCATCTGCTATAAATCCGGCTTCTTCCACTACCTTTTTCATCTGAGGCATCAGCTTTTCAAAATCCACCTGCTCCGGTTTCTTTGCATAATAGCCTGCCACGGAACCTGCCGCATAATAGCCTCTGCCCTGACGAGAGTCTTCTGTTGCGGAATACTTTGCCGTATAAAAATTCTCCGGAGTGGGCGGAAGATTATTTTCAATCATATACTTCATGGAACCTTCCGTAAGGCTTCCGCTTTCATTTAATGTATTCCACGCCTCTGAAACAGCCGCTACATTCTCTTCGGTTAAGGGTATATCTCTTTTGGCAAATTCCTTCTGAAGCTCTCTTGCGAACACTTCGCTACCGGTGATATTCTTCAAAGCTTCTTTATCTACTGTATCCGTAACAATATGTCTGCTGCTTACGAGATAGGAAAAATGGTAGAGAATCTTATTTTCAACGTTTTTCTTCCATTCTGAGTTAACATATTCATTGTATTCGTCAAGCAACATCTGTGTTTGTGAGTCAAATACTGCTTTGGGAAGGGTTTGTCTTCTATGCAAAGAGTATCTTATCATCTGCTGAGTACGTTTATCCATGTTCTTGATATGATTAAACTGGTTAATATCAAGATCTCTGGATAATTCATAGCGTTGTAATTCGTATGTTTCGGGAATAATATTGAAAGAAATACGAATTATATCGCCGGCCGCCTGTATTCTGTTTATGAATAGCGACAAATCTTCATTATCCTTTTCAGGATAATGCGGTGCAAGCAATTTTATTGCGTCTGATTCCTTGAATTTCTTTTTAGGAAATGCTTCAAGGAGCAGAGGAATGCAAAGAATTGCCTCTGTAAATTCTTTTTTGTTTAGGATACCTGCTTCCAATCCGTCATGGTCAAAGACAATATCTGGAGCACGTGTCCTTTCCTTTAATCTTTCGTAAACAGATGTTACGATTTTTGCTATGTCCTCCGGTGATTCTGTGGAGTGCTCATACTGCATGGTCTTTTCATAATCAATATAGTTGATTATCAACGTTCCTTTTTCATTAGACGAAGTTTCAAGAACCGAATCTAAAACAGCAGTTATAACTTCAGCAGGGATCTTGTCTGAATCAACAACAGTTACTTCGATCTCAGCATCGATTGGATTTGGGAAATCCTTTGTGATTGTTGTATCGATAGGTAAAAGGAGCTTCTTGCCGAGCTTTTCAGCCTTTTCCATCATTTCCTTACAGTAGTCAATCTTTTCGTCATCAACGAGTGATGTACCGATTTCGTAGCCCTTAGCCTTTAAGAATGTGTAAGCCATACCGCCACCGATGATGAGAGTATCGCACTTTTCAAGAAGGTTTGAGATAACGTTGAGCTTGTCAGCAACCTTAGCACCGCCGAGGATGGCAACGAATGGTCTTACAGGTACTTCAACTGCATTACCGAGGTATGTGATTTCCTTCTGCATGAGGTAACCTACTGCAGTTTCCTTAACAAACTTTGTAACGCCTGCTGTTGAAGCGTGAGCACGGTGAGCTGAACCGAAAGCGTCCATTACGAATACTTCGTTATCAACGAGAGCTGAGAGTTCCTTAGCGAAGTCTTCGCCGTTCTTTGTTTCTTCAGCGCCTCTGAATCTTGTGTTTTCCAAAACTACGATTTCGCCGTCTGCCATTTCAGCTACAGCCTTCTTAGCGTTTTCGCCAACAACTGTATCATCCTTAGCAAATACAACCTTTGTATTTACGAGCTCTGCAAGTCTTGCAGCAGCTGGTGCGAGTGAGAACTTGTCTTCCGGACCGTTCTTTGGCTTACCTAAGTGTGAGCAAAGAACAACCTTTGCGCCGTTTTCAACGAGCTTGTTGATTGTTGGAAGAGCAGCTGTAATTCTGTTGTCGTTTGTGATAACGCCATCCTTGAGTGGAACGTTAAAGTCAACTCTAACGAGAACCTTTTTGCCCTTTACGTTAATGTCTTCAACTGAAACCTTGTTTAAACCTGCCATAATTGTGACATCCTCTCTTATAAATAATTTACCTTAAAGGTTGTTATTTTATTAACAACCCCATTAGTTTCATTGTATACTATATTGCCATAAAATGCAAGTATTTTTTACATAAAAATCTCACTTTTTTGATGACAATTTTCTACCTTTTATCTGTTCTTTGACTTGAACGCTACGCCTACTACCTTAGGACCTGCATTGATTGCAATAGCAGCACCTATCTGAACCTTTTCTACAGGTGGATAGCCAAGCTTTTTTGTCATAATAGCCGCTACCTCATCAGCCGGAGCAATATCATCACCGTATACGATAAGGTAAGGAGTCTGAGGAATCATTTCAGCTGTTGTCATATCAACAACCTTTGGCACAACTGCCTTATCGCCTCTTACCTTTTCAGCGGTTGTAATCTCGCCCTCGCAGATTTTCATTACCGGCTTTAAGCCAAGTACTTCGCCTACAAAAGCCGCCGCAGATGGAATTCTGCCTGACTTTTTAGCATACCTGAGAGTATACATAGCAAAGTAGATCTGAACCTTTGAAAGCCATTCCTTTACAAAGCTTACTATCTCCTTAGCGCTTTCACCCTTCTGTGCCTTCTGGGCTGCAACTACTACAGGATAGCCGTAAGCGCAGGTATAGTTTGCGCTATCGATATTATAGATATTGAACTTACCTCTTGCCTCAGGATGAGATTCATAGAAATTCTCACGCGCCATAACAGCATTGCTGTATGTAGCTGAGGCATTGGCATTTATAGTAATGTTTATAATATCTGTATAGCCTTCATTATAAATCTTTTCAAATTCTTCTTCATATTCAAAAACAGTTATCTGGCTTGTAGCAGGAATGCCATCATATGCATTTAAAATCTCAAAGAATTTTTCATTATCAAAGTCAATTCTAGAAACGTAGCTATCTTCGCCGACAGCAACCTTAAAGTTCATCATTCTGATGTTTAAGCTTTCCTCCTGCTCCTTTGTGATGTCACAAGCAGAGTCGGTCATAATAATTATCTTTGCCACTTTATTCCCTCCAACTTAAATTATGTAAACTACCCTTTGTACTCAGATCGGGGTATCCCCACTGGCGCAGTATTTCATAGGTAGCTATGGCTACCGAGTTTGAGAGGTTGAGACTTCGCAGATTCTCTCTCATCGGTATTCTTGTACAACTTTTACGGTTTTCAGCCAAAAGCTCTTCAGGCAAGCCCTTATCCTCTCTGCCAAATACTATATAGCAGTTATTTTCATACTCAACATCGCTGTGAATATGCTCACCCTTTGTTGTGAAATAATAGAACTTACCATCCTTATTCTTCTCGAAAAAATCCTGCAGATTGTCATAGTAATAGATTTCAAGGCTATCCCAGTAATCAAGCCCCGCACGCTTTAATTTTGAATCTGAAATTTCAAAGCCTAAAGGGCGGACAAGATGCAGAGTAGCCCCCGTTACAGCGCAGGTTCTTGAGATATTACCCGTATTCTGCGGAATCTGAGGTTCAACAAGAACAATATTAAGTTTATGCATCTTCCTCACTCTTTCTATAACAAAACTACATATATGGGTATTATATCACAATGACGACATATTTATCAAGTAATTAAATATTAATTTTATAAAATATAGAAAATTTGGATTATTTTTATACGAATAGCTTTTACAAAATAAGCTAAAACTAACAACAGTATTAAAAAGGAGTGATTTTAATGAGTATGTCATCGCTTGTAAAGGGTATCGCCGTGGGCGCTATGACGGGTGCTGTTGTTTACGCAGTATCAAATTCAAGCTCAAGACAGCGCCATAAGGTAAAAACAAATGCGGGTAAGGCTATCAAGGCAATCGGCAACGTTGTAGAGGGTATAAGCTATATGATGAGCTGAGGCATCTGCCACATAAAAAAGAGCATCACAAACAGTGATGCTCTTTTTTAGTGATGATACAATATTACAATTTCTAAAGTTGATGAAAATACTATAAAAAACACACTTTTTGTAACAATATTATTACAAGTTGATAGTAGTTTTACATTATAATAGTTTGTATAATACAGTTATAGAATTTAAGGAGGTAGTGTAGTATGAATAAAATCGGCAAAAAAGTTGTTTCACTGATGGCGGCTTTTTCAATTCTGGCAACCGGTCTTTGCGCTTGTTCTAAGAATGAGAGCAGTACTCAGTCAACAACTTCTACAGAGTCAGACTCATCATCAGCAGTAGTCGAGGAGGTTTACGAAAGCCGCTATGCGCTTTCAAACCCTAACGCTGACAACAATGCAAAAAAGCTTTATGACTACATAAATGATATGTATGGCGAATATATGCTCACCTGTCAGCAGGAATCTACCTGGATGGGCTCACCTGACTATGAGGTTGACTACATTATGAGCAAGACAACAAAGTATCCTGCTATGCGTGGTCTTGACTTTATGAACAACGACTTTGACGGTGTTGTTGAGCGTTCAATCGAGTGGCACGAAAAAGGCGGTATCGTAACAATCTGCTGGCATACGGGCGTCAACGGCAGCGGCTATCAGGAATCAAAGGATGATAACCCTGACTTTTCAAAGCTTCTGACAGAAGGTACTGATGAATACAACGCTATGATGAAAAGCTGGGATGAAGCGGCTGTTGCATTACAGAAGCTTCGCGATGCAGGCGTTCCTGTTTTATGGCGACCTTTCCACGAATTTGACGGTCAGTGGTTCTGGTGGGGCAAGGGCGGTGCCGAAAACTTCAAAAAGCTCTGGCAGATGATGTATGACAGATACACAAATGACTTTGGTCTTACAAATCTCATCTGGGTGCTCGGCTATTCAGGCGAGGTTAAGGATGGCTGGTATCCGGGTGACGAATACTGCGATTTCATCGGCTCTGATACTTATGATAACTCAACCCACAAAAGAGCATGGCAGAAGCTTTCAGCTATGAATACAGGCAAGCCTTTGACATTCCACGAATGCGGTAAGGTTCCATCATACTCAAGCTTTGCAGCAGACGGCTGCTTATGGTCATGGTTTATGATATGGCATACTGACTATATCATCGCAAATGATGTTTATAACCTCTACGAGATCTACAATCACGAAAAGGTTATCACACTTGATGAGGTTCCCGATTTATATAACTAATTAAAAAACGCTCACTATCGGTATGATAGTGAGCGTTTTTCATATTGAAGGGGTTTTAAAATGTTTGACTCTTTTCAGGCAGGATACAAGCGGCTACAATGTAAACCACAATACCTGCACCACAGCAGCATGAGCAAAGCACAAAGCCAAGTCTTACAAGATTAGGGTCAACATTGAAATACTCGCCTATACCGCCACATACGCCTGAAATCACCTTATTATCTTCTGTTCTGTATAATTTTTTCATAATATCTAACCTCTTTCTCTATTGGTCAAAAATCTATCCAATCTCGATTTTCTCGATACCTGTATCTACCTTGATGTCACCTACATCAACCTTTACATCATCGTTATTTGTTTCAACCTTGATACCGCCTACATCAACCTTTACATCATCATTATTTGTTTCAACTCTGATGATACCCAGGTCAACAAGCACCTTCTGATTATCGAGATTTACATCGCCAACGCTTATATCAAATTCGCCCAGCCCTGCGCCGTAAAGCTTGATATCGCCTATACCGTTATCAACGTTGAATTCATAATCGCCTGATGTATTAAAATCGATACCCTTGATCTTTTCGCTACCTAAATTACCATCAACATCAATTTCGTGGTTTGAATAATCGCCCAAAAGCTCCATCTTGATATCGCCGATACCACGTTCAATATTAACATCGCCTGTAAGCTCGCCGATAAGCTTTACATCACCGATACCGCCGTCAAGTTTAAAATTATTGAATGTTACATTCTTTGCCTTGAAATCACCGATACCGATATCAAAATCGCCCTTGATAGCTGAAATGTTATTAAGCTCAGTTTCGCCAACGCCCTGGTCAATTACAATTGTATCGCAGACATCATAATCTGCAAATCTTATTTCACCAACACCAAGTTCAACACTTGTTGTATAAAGATCGCTGTCAGAAGGCACGATTACTGTAATTTCTGATGATGTATTGATGCCAAAGCCTAAGTTAATGTTCGGAAACACCTTGTTTCCCTTAACGTGAGAAATTCTCAAAACGCCGTTTGAAACCTTGCAATCAAATATATCTTCATCAACATCAACAACATCAACTACTGCTGTATAGCCATCTGCAACATCGCCGCAAACGAAGTTTATATCCAGAACGTCAAGCTCGCAAACGATGCTCTGGAATTCTTCTGTTACACCAAAAGACTGTGAGTAATCTCTGTCACCAATAATTATTGAAGGAGATCTTTCACCCATAGCATAAGCCGCACCGCACATAGCAATGCCCGCTACTATCATTATAATCGGAATAATTACCTTAAGTGCACCTTTCATTACGCTTCAACCCCCTTTTTACCGATGATAAGATTAAATCCCTTTACTATAAGGCCTACAAGCCATTTGATAAGAGCAATAACACCCTTGAAAAGCGGTACAAACAACAGCCAGCCAAGACCTGCCATTATAAGACCAGCTCCGCATACCATAAGGCCCTTTGAAGCGGCAAAGAAAAGTGTTATAAGACCTACTACCGCTAAAATAACACCAAGACCGCAGAATACGCAAACCAGAGTAACTGCCGCTACTGATATACCGAAAAGACCACCGATAAGACCTGTTACAAGACCTATCCATAAAGGAGATGTCAAAACGAGGATCACAATAATGAGTATGATCTCGTTTGTTGATCTTTTTGAGCCCTCTGTTTTCTGAGTTGGCGGAGGAGTAAAGGTTGTTGTAGAAACAGGCTCTCTGTTATAATCGTTGCCGTCAAATGCGCTTGATTCTTCTGCTGCTTCTGTAACCACAAATGAGCTTTCAGACTTTATTGTCTGAGCGAGCTTTTCAGGTGAGCCAAGGCTCGAGATAACTGCTGACTCGTTTTCAGCGCCTGCATCTTCAAAAAACTCTTCATAATAGCTCATAGCTGCTGACATTTCATCAGCACTTAAACCTGACAGCGCTGTTCTGAGCCTTTGTAAGTATTCATTCTTTGTCATAATAATCATTCCCCTAATAATACTTTCTCTATATTGTTCTTGTGTAGCTTCCATTGTTCTTTTGATAGTGCCAGAGAAGCCTTGCCTATTTCTGTAATCTTGTAATAACGGCGGTTTCTGCCCTGAAACTGCTTGTCGTAAACCTCTAAGCAGTTTTCCTTCTGCAAACGTCTGAGTACCGGATAGAGCGTTGATTCTGATATTTCTATTGCCGCTCCGATATCCTGGGTTATCTTGTAACCATAGGTATCTTCCTTTTGTACTACCGCCAGCACCATTGCGTCTAAAAGACCGGCACTGATTGGAAATGCCATTTTACCACTCCTTTTTTAAATGTTTGGTTGTCTTCCTTTGTTTTGTACATTATTGCTTTCTGTAGTATATTATACGGCGTATAATATTGTTTGTCAATACCATATTGTAATTTTTTCAATTATTGTAAATTTCAGACATATACAAGCTAGTTTTTCAAGACTTGTTATATGCATATTCAATAAATTTGACATATCCTAAGATATATGATACAATATACACGTTAAAGATTTTCATCGGATTGGATGGTTGAATTTATGTTTAAATGGTTATTTAAGAAGAGTCCTGAGGAGATTGAAGCCGAAGAGCTTTTAGACAGCTTTGATGAAGAATACGAGGATGAGCTTTCAGATTTCCTCACAAACTCTCAGTGGAAGCCTGCTGACTACGATGTAGATGGCGTTAAGAGAGGTCTTTCACATATCAACTTCAAAACCCCTTCATTATTTATCGCTGATGACATCTGCGAGGTAATGGCTAAGGCTGACTACAACGGTCACTATACATTGGTTGCCGGTTACGATTTTGACAGATGTGTTTATGAGGTAAAGCTCAAGGACGAAAGCGACGGCACATACATTTCAAAAGAGCCTTGCAAAAACAGAATTGAATTTGAAAAAGAAATCAAGAAGGCTATTGAACAGGCTTACGAATTATTATAATAAGTATAAAAAGACCGCACAGAATAATCTGTGCGGTCTTTTATTTTTACTATTAAACATCATTTCTGATAATGTCTTCTAATGTTTCACGCTTTACTGCAACCTTTACTTTACCGTTCTTGATAAATACGACAGCCGGGCGCAACACTCTGTTATAGCCTGATGACATTGAGAAGTTATAAGCACCTGTTGCAAGAGAGGCTAAGATATCGCCCGCCTCAGCAGTCTGCAAAGGTACATTTTCACCCAAAAGGTCACCGCTTTCGCAGCATCTGCCTGCGATAGTTACAACATCGTTCTTTTCTTCATTTGCCTTATTGGCGATAAGAAAATCATACTTTGCGCCATACATTAAGTATCTTGGGTTATCTGTCATACCGCCATCGCATGAAACGTATTTTCTGATATTCGGGATATCCTTTACCGAGCCTACTGTATAAAGAGTAACACCCGCTTCGGCAACGATTGAACGACCCGGCTCTAAAATAATGAATGGTCTTTCAATTTCATTCTTTTCGCAGATTGAGTTGATAACGGCTGAAACCTTTTCCATATAGTTTTCAAAAGGTACAGGAGTATCTTCATCTGTATATCTGATACCAAAGCCACCGCCAAGGTTTAAATCACGCAGGTAGTAGCCTAGTTCATCTCTTACCTTGACAATAAAGTTCATCATAACTTCAGCCGCAAGCTCAAATGGAGATACATCAAAAATCTGCGAGCCGATATGGCAGTGAACGCCTCTGAGGTCTAAATGTTCCATTGATATAGCCATCTTTACAGCCTCAAAAGCTTCACCCGTTTCAAGCGCAAAGCCAAACTTACTGTCAATCTGACCTGTCTTTACAAAATCGTGAGTATGAGCGTCAATACCAGGCTTGATACGAAGAAGAATACCTATCTTGCCTCTTGACTTTGCCGCCATTTCGTTGAGCATTTCAAGCTCTGTAATATTATCAACAACGATTCTGCCAACGCCGTGACGGATAGCGAGCATAAGCTCCTCGCTTGTCTTATTGTTGCCGTGATAACAGATTCTCTCACCTGGGAAGCCTGCGCTTATAGCTGTATAAAGCTCACCCTGAGATACAACGTCAGTACCCATATGCTCATCAAACATTACCCTGTAAATTTCCTTACATGAAAATGCCTTTGACGCAAAGCATACAAGACCTCTGCCATCGTAATACTTTTCAATTGAGTTTACAAATCTCTTGCAGTTATTTCTGATAACTCCCTCATCCATTATGTAAAGAGGAGTTCTGAGCTGAGTAGCAAGCATTACAGTATCGACCCCGCCGACTGTCAGATTACCCTGCTCATTTACAGATAAATTTTCATATCCAAACATTTTAAACACCACTATTCGTCAAATTCATTTTCTGCATCAATTTCGTCATCTTCGTCATACTCGGCAATAGATGTAATAATCTCTCTTATTTCATCAACGCCCTCGCCTGTTATCGCTGAAAATTCGATGGTTTTTATATCATCGTAATACGGGATTTCAGTTTTGAAAGCACCCAGCCTTTTGAGACGTTCAGTTTTATTGAGCTTATCCGCCTTAGTAAGCACTACTACAAACGGAACTTCATTTTCAACAAGATATTCAATCATCTGAATATCATCCTTAGTTGGCGCATGGCGCATATCGATAAGCTGAAAAACAAGCTCTAAATCACGCTCACCGTCAGCAAGATAACCGCCGATAAGGTCAGCCCAGCGCTTTTTCTCATCTCTTGCAACCTTAGCGTAGCCATAACCCGGGAGGTCTACAATATAAATACTGTCAACATCAAAGAAATTGATAGTAACAGTTTTACCGGGCATAGCACTCACCTTTGCAAGCGCCTTTCTCTGAAGGATTTTATTTATCAGAGAGGATTTACCTACATTTGAACGACCTGAAAAAGCTATTTCAATTCGCTCTGACGGCGGAATCTGCTTGAAGCTGCCATACGATGTCAAGAACTTTGCTTTGTTAAAATTCATATCAGTTTCGCCTTACGGCTTCTCCTCTCTTAAAAATCAGTATTCGATAAATGCTCTTTCAACCTTGTTGGGATTTATAAAAGGAATATCAAAGATTTCATCGTGTTCACTCTCTGTCACATCTGCAGGAGTACAAAGAGCAACATCCAAAACGTCCTGTATTGTAGACGCTAAAACAAACTCTACATTTTCCTTTACAGTATCATCGACCTCTGTTAAATCGCCTTCGTTTTCCTTAGGGATGATGACTGTTTTCATACCTGCCTTGTAAGCTGCCATTGTCTTTTCACGAAGACCGCCGATAGCCAGAACCTTGCCTCTTAAGGTAATCTCGCCTGTCATAGCGACATCGCATCTTACAGGGATACCTGACAGAGCTGATACAAGAGCAGTTGCCATTGTAACGCCTGCCGAAGGACCGTCCTTTGGAGTAGCGCCCTCAGGAGCGTGGATATGGATATCCTTCTTTGTAAAGAACTCCTTATCAATGCCATACTTATCTGCAACGCTTCTCGCGTAGCTAACAGCAATCTTAGCGCTTTCCTTCATAACATCGCCTAATGAGCCTGTAAGCTCGATAGCGCCCTTACCATCTAAAATAAGAACCTCAAGCGGCATAATTAGGCCGCCTACAAATGTCCACGCATGGCCGTTAACCTCGCCTATCTGATTCTTATCTGAGAAATTATCGTTATGATACTTTTCGGCACCTAAGTATTCTACTAAATCTGCACGGAAGGTAACCTTCTTAGCGTCACCGCTTACAATAATCTTTGCACACTTGCGGCAGAGCTTTTCGATCACACGTTCAAGCTTTCTTACACCCGCTTCTTTAGTATAGTTATCAATGAGCTTGTAGATAGCCTCATCTGTAAACTTAACTGTTTTTGATGTAAGACCGTTTTTCTTCATCTGCTTTGGAACTAAATGACGCTTTGCAATATTGAACTTTTCTTCTCTTGTGTATGAGGATAATTCAATAACATCCATTCTGTCAAGCAGAGGAGGTGAAATAGTATCAAGGTTATTTGCAGTTGTTATAAATAATACCTCTGATAAATCAAAAGGCATTTCAATGTAGTGGTCTCTGAATTCCTTATTCTGCTCTGCATCCAAAACCTCGAGCATTGCAGATGAAGGGTCGCCCTTATAGTCGTTTGACATCTTATCAATTTCATCAAGCAGAATAAGCGGATTTTTAACGCCTGAGCGCTTGATAGCATCAATAATTCTACCAGGCATTGAGCCGATATAGGTTTTTCTGTGACCTCTGATTTCAGCCTCGTCACGCACACCGCCTAAAGATACTCTTACATACTTTCTGCCAAGAGCACGGGCAATCGACTTACCGATAGAGGTTTTACCAACACCGGGAGGGCCTGCAAGGCAGATAATCTGACCCTTTATATCAGGAGCGAGAGTTTTAACCGCAAAGGTTTCTAAAATTCTCTCCTTGACCTTCTGCATACCGTAATGGTCATCATCTAAAATCTTCTGAGCCTTTTTGAGATCAGTTTTATCCTTTGTTGTTTTATTCCAAGGGAGTGCCAGGCAGGTATCAAGATACTGTCTGATTACTGCTGCCTCCTGAGAAGACTCTGACATCTTTGTAAGGCGCTGAGCCTCTGTCATAAGCTTATTTGTACATTCTTCGTTGAGATTTAATTCTAAAATCTTACTTATGTAGTTTGAGGATTCTTCTACTGTTGACTCCTCTTCACCAAGCTCTGATGAAATAACCTTCATCTGTTCACGCAGAAAATAATCTCGCTGATTCTTTTCCATTCTGTCGTGAACATGCTGAGCGATTTCATATTCAAGCGCTAAAACCTGAACCTCCTGCGCCAAAAGCTTCAAAAGACCTGTGAGCTTTTCTGAAACGCAGTTTTCTGCAAGCAACGCAACCTTATCCTCAACAGGAAGCGCTATATTAAATGCGATAGATTCAAAAAGGCGCTGCGGGTCAGACTTTGATAAAATCTGAGAAACAAGCTCCTTTGGCATCTTAGGGATAAGATTTGAATACTGAGAAAACATCTTCTTTACGCTGCGGCATAAAGCTTCAAGCTCAGATTCTGTCACCTTTTCCTTGCTGTAGTTTGGAACTCTCTTTATAGTAGCACGCAGGATATCATCGCCTGTTTCGTAGATATCTAAAAGCTTTGCCTTTGAGATACCCTCAACCAATACCTTTGAAACGCCGTCAGGAGTTTTTATAATCTGTCTGATTTCTGAAATAACGCCTACCTTGTATAAATCATCAAGTACAGGCACTTCAATATCGCCATTTTTCTGAGTAACTAAAAATATCTTTCTGCCGTTAGCCATAGCCTCACGCAATGATGCAACAGAGCGCTTTCTTGCAACGTCAAAGTTAAGTGACATATTAGGAAAAACCATAACATCACGCATTACAAGACAAGGCATATCAAGACTATTTGGCTTTTTAGGCTGATTTAAATTTGTAAAAGCTTTAGTATTCTGAGCCATTTTATTTTCCTTTCCAAAGCAAAAACATTTTTCCACACAGTTGCTTTTATTATCTTAATTTATATATACAAAGTCAATTTTTGTAAAACAGTCACAAATTTTATGTTTTATTATTATCTATTATATCAAATAAAAAGGCTTTTTGCAAGATGTAAATTATAAACTAATAGTTTACTACTTTTTGCACAAAAAAGAATCCACCAAATGCTTGGCGGATTCTTATTATTACAAAAACTATTGATAAAAGGATTAGTCCTCGTCATCCTCTGCAGGCATATCCCAGTTGTGATATACATTCTGAACGTCATCGTTATCCTCAAGATGTTCAAGTAAAAGACGCATCTTTCTGATAGCCTCTTCATCAGTCAGGGTTGTATATGTTGATGGGATCTGGCTTACTTCAGCAGACAACACCTTGTAGCCGAGGCCTTCGAGAGTATGAGAAGCTTCCATACAATCGTTTGGTTCAGTTGTTACTTCAACAATATCATCCTCGATATTGAAATCTGTAGCGCCTGCTTCAAAGCAATCTTCCATAAGCTTATCTTCATCTGCGTTATTGTTTTCAAGAAGAATTACACCCTTCTTTGTAAACATAAATGATACGCAGCCTGTTGTACCCATATTGCCGCCGAACTTATCAAAGTAATGTCTTACATCGCCTGCTGTTCTGTTTTTGTTATCTGTCAGGCATTCAACGATAACTGCAACGCCTGATGGACCGTAGCCTTCATAGACGTTTTGTTCGTAGTTATCCTTTTCACCGCCGCCTGCAGCTTTCTTGATAACTCTGTCGATATTATCGTTAGGCACATTGTTTGCCTTTGCCTTAGCGATAAGATCACGAAGCTTTGCGTTGTTTGCAGGGTCAGGGCCGCCCTCTTTAACGCATACGATAATTTCACGACCGATTTTTGTAAAGACCTTTGCTCTTACAGCGTCGGTAGCTTCCTTCTTACGCTTGATGTTTGCCCATTTTGAATGTCCTGACATAATTTCACTCCTAGTTGTTTTTTAATACCTTAGTTGCAACATCTGCCGCAAATTCCTTGACAGATGCAATATCCTTTTTATTCGGATGAAACATTTTCATCACAAGAAAACTGCCGTTGCAGGAAAACTCTCCTACAATCTCAATTCCCTTTTCCCTTAGCTTTCCGGCTAAGTTGCTCTTTTTATAATCCTCAGAAACGCTTGACATAAATACTGCCGCCTTCGGAGTATTCTGAGGGTTCAAAAACTCTATATACCCGTCAAGCTCAGGAGAAAGCGCACCTGAATAGATACCGCCGCCGATGAATAAAAGGTCACAGTCATAATACTGATTATCCTCTTTTAAATTCTGCGGCTCAACACCTATTACCTCGCCGATAGCGTCGGCAAGCTTTTTTGTGTGACCGGAAAGAGTGCTGTAGATAATATTAACCTTCATCGCTATCCTCCCAGATTAAATCAAAAATCTGCTTTTGTCTTTCAAACTCGCCCATAAGCTCAAGCCAGCCAAAAAGGCATTCAAGCGCTGTAGCCATTCTGTATTCCAAGATAGTTGAATGCTTTGGAGGGTTGACGCCTGTTGCATTCTTACCACGCTTGAAAATCGCCATTTCATCTTCTGATAAATTATCCTTTATCTTATCAAAAGCCTTTGCCTGAAACTCACAGCATACATATTTAACACTCTGATTATGGAGTTTATTTACAGCAGTATTAGCGCACAGTAAAATCTTTTCGCGTACAAATCGCTCATATACCGCGTCGCCCAAAAATGCAAGCGCTAAAGGGCTATACTGATTAGCCTGCGCTTTTGTAAGGTTTGCCGTAAATATTCCCCCTTTTTAAAAACCTATATAACAGTATATCACATTTTTGCAAAACAGGCAATACTAGCGTACATAATCAAACTCGAAATCGTAGATTGATACTGTATCGCCCTCTTCAATACCCATTTCTTCAAGCTTGTCGATAATACCGCTCTGTCTGAGAGCACGCTGGAAATACTGAAGTGACTCATAGTCATCAATATCAGCAGTACGCAGAATATCCATAATCCAGTCAGCCTCAACAAAGTAGATACCATCTTCAACAGTTACCTCAAAGTCACGCTTTGTCAGAAGCTTATCGTCAAGCTCGATAGCGGTAAGAGGCTGAGCCTCAAACACCTTGATCGGCGGGAGCTTCTGGAGTTCTTCCCAGACCTTGAAAACAAGCTGATTTGTACCCTGGGTAGTTGCCGCTGAAATAGGTAAGAAAATGTAGCCTTTTTCTTCAACAAACTTCTTGAAATCTTCAATCTGCTCATCAGTTGCCATATCGCACTTGTTGGCCGCAACTATCTGCGGTCTTTCTGCAAGTTCTTCACTGAAGTTGCGGAGCTCACGGTTTATGGTTTCAAAATCTTCCTCGGGATTTCTTCCCTCGATGCCGGAAACATCGACAACGTGAACTATAAGACGACAGCGTTCAACATGACGAAGAAATTCATGCCCGAGGCCGACACCTTCCGACGCACCCTCGATAAGCCCTGGAATATCCGCCATTACGAAGGATTTACCCTCCGCAATCTTCACCACCCCGAGAACTGGAGTAAGCGTTGTAAAATGATAATTCGCAATCTTCGGCTTTGCCGCACTTACAACTGAAATAAGCGTGGATTTTCCGACATTCGGAAATCCTACAAGTCCGACATCGGCAAGGAGCTTGAGTTCAAGCTGAACTTCAAAGCTTTCCCCCGGGAAACCCGGCTTTGCAAACCTCGGAATCTGTCTTGTGGGGGTAGCGAAACGGGCATTTCCCTTTCCGCCTTTTCCGCCTTTTGCTGCCACGAAAGAATCGCCGTGATGGATCAGGTCACACATCATCAGTCCTGATTCTTCATCAATTTCTACTATGGCCAATCTAAGATTACTATTCACTTGTGGAGCTGCGATCCCGATTCCATCATTGGCAACCATTGTTTCATACATGTCTTCTAATAATTGAATCATGTCATCTGTAATTTCATCTACTTCTTTCGTAGGAGTTGTAAGCATTGGATCTGGGTATTTTAAAATTGGTAATACGGACATGATTGACCTTCTTTCTTTTACTTCATTGATTAAACAGAACGTTGTCTGTTAAATAAAATTCATTGGTTCAGAGTCAATAGCAATTTGTAAGCCTTTAGCCATTTCTCTTTGAGATTCTACTAGGATCGTTTGTAGGACAGCTTTTAAATGCGGTTCACTTTTGTATTTGATGATCGTTTGGTAATAATACCGATTATTCATGCGGGCGACCGCTTTTGGCGTTGGACCCAACATGATCGTCTCAGGTTGCAGTTGTGGTTTGATGTATTGAACGATTTGCTGCATTTTCTTCGCTGCTGCAAGTTCCTCTTCATGACTGGTCGTGATCAGAATCGTATAAAAATATGGCGGATAATTTCCACGATGCCGTAAAGACATTTCTTTTTTATAAAAGGTGTCGTAATCGTGTTCTTTTGCCAACTGAATCGCATAATGTTCTGGATTAAAGGTCTGAACGATTACTTCACCTGTTAATTCAGCCCTTCCAGCACGTCCACTCACTTGTGTTAACAATTGAAATGTCCGTTCACTCGCTCTAAAGTCAGGCAAGCCTAGCCCTGTATCGGCATTTAGAACACCGACCAGTGTAATGTTAGGAAAATCTAACCCTTTAGCGATCATTTGGGTTCCTAACAAAATGTCCGCTTCGCCATTTCCAAAAGAAGCTAACAATTTTTCATGTGCTCCTTTTTTTCGTGTTGTATCCACATCCATTCGGATCACTTTTGCTTCTGGTAAAACATCTTTTAGTTCTTCTTCAATTTTTTGTGTTCCAGTACCATAATACCGAATCTTGTTTCCTTTACAGCTTGGGCAAGTATGCGGTATTTTTTCTTCATGACCACAATAATGGCATTTCATTGTCTTCGTATCCATGTGCAAAGTCAGTGAAATGTCGCAATTTGGACAAGGCAAAACAAATCCGCAATCTCGGCACATCACAAATGAAGAATAACCGCGCCGGTTCAATAACAACACGATTTGTTCTTTCTTTTCTATCCGATCACGGATTTTTTCCTGTAAGAGAACAGAAAAACTACTGCGATTCGCTTGCTTAGCTTCCTCTCTCATATCCACGATCTCAACCTCAGGCAATTCTTTTTTGTTGACCCGAGTCGGCAATTCCAACAATGTATAAACCTTTTTTTGGGCTCTAGCTCTTGACTCTAATGAAGGTGTAGCACTCCCTAAAATGACTGGGCAATGATGGTAATTAGCTCTCCAAATCGCTACATCTCTAGCATGATACCGAGGATTTTCATCTTGCTTATACGTCGCTTCATGCTCTTCATCAATAATAATGACTCCGATGTTTTTAACTGGGGCAAAAATGGATGAACGAGCACCTACTACCACTCGCGCTTCGCCACGATTTTTCGCCATTCATCATATTTTTCACCGGCAGATAAACCACTGTGCAGTACCGCTACTTCTTCTCCGAATCGGCCTTTGAAGTGATTGACCATTTGAGGAGTTAACGCTATTTCAGGTACCAACATCAACGCACTTTTATTATTTTGAAGCGTTTGGGCAATCGTCTGTAAATATATTTCAGTCTTTCCGCTTCCAGTTACCCCTTTTAGCAAGAAAACTTCCGTTCGTTCCTCAGCTACAGCTTTTAAAATTGGCTGGATCGCTTTTTCTTGTCCTTCATTCAGTTTAAAAGATACCGTTTGTTTAAATGACTGATCTTTAAAAGGATCACGATAAATTTCAACTTCTTTGATCGTTAACCAGTCTTTCTTTTCGCCAGAGCGAATGTCTGAAGTCGTAAGATTAGTTGCTGTTGTGAGTTCGCTCACACTGATCGATTGATCATTTAACGACTGCAGTACTTCTAAAAGCAATCGTTGTTTTGGACCACGCTTGCCTAAAGCAATTTTTTCATCTTCTAATTGCTCAAAGGATAGATTAGCTTGGAGCATTCTTTTCTTTTTTGTCTTTGCTTGGTTTTTCACTTCATAAACGACTTCAACTGCTTCTTTTTTCTTCAAATCAATGAGTTGCGGCAAGATCGCTCTTTCTTCAGCTTCATCCCAACTGATCTCATTTTTTCCTTTGAACAACTCAAAAAATAAATCTTCTGGTATTTCATCAATCAATCGGATTTTCTTTTCATATTTCGCTTTTAAAATGGCCGGTAACATTGTTTGGTAACACGTTATTTGAAACGCATAGGTTTTGTGAGCCATTGCTTTTCCTAGCAACAGCATTTCTTCGTCAAGAACTGCTGTTAGATCCATTAAACCAACAATTGGTTTTAACTCGCCTTCATAATCTGTTGAGTGAGTAATCTCTACAACAAAGCCTTGGACTTGTCTAGCTCCTTTACCAAAAGGAACAGCCACACGCATTCCTTGAACGATATTCTGTTCAAATTCTTCTGGAATACGATAATCATAAAGTCGGTTCGTCTGCATTGTTGGAACGTCCACAATTACTTTTGCAATTGAAACCACTCATTCTCACACCTTTATTTTTTCATTTTAGTAAGAGCAATTTCTAAAATTTCTTCAGCTATTGCCTGTTTACTGTTTACGGTTAATTCAATCGGTTCTTCACCCACCATAAAAATCGTTACTTCATTCGTATCTTTGTTGAATCCTGCATTTGGTTTAGATACATCATTAGCCACGATCATATCGGCTTTTTTCTTTTCTAGTTTCTTTTTAGCATACTCTTCAATGTTGTGCGTCTCAGCAGCAAAACCGATTAAAAATTGGTTTTCTTTTTTACTGCCCAAAGTAGCAAGTATGTCTGTATTTTTCACTAATTTGAGAACCATTTCTTGTTCATTTTTTTTGATTTTTTCATTTGCGATATGATTTGAACGATAATCGGATACAGCTGCAGCCATTATGACGACCGACGCGGTTTCAAACTCAGCGTTTACAGCTTGATGCATTTGTTCAGCTGTTTCAACCGGTATTACTGTCACGCCATAGGGGGTCTTTAAGAACTTAGAAGTAGAGATTAAATAAACGTCTGCTCCTAGGTCACGTGCAGCCATTGCTAAGCTGTAGCCCATTTTTCCAGAAGAATCATTTGTAATAAATCGGACTGGATCAATTCGTTCTTTTGTTCCTCCAGCAGTTATCACGACTTTTTTATTTTTCAATGGCAAATTAGGTTCTTTTTTCAATAAAAATTCTTGGATCGTTTCAACAATTTTTTCTGGCTCAGGAAAACGACCTTTGCCTTCATACCCTTCAGCTAAAAAACCAGTATCAGGTTCCATAATAAAATGTCCGTCTTTTTCTAATAATTGCATATTTCTAACGGTTGCCGTATTTTCAAGCATATGTTGATTCATAGCAGGAACAATAAAAACTGGCGCTGTTGTAGCCAATAAAGCGGTAGTCACAAAATTATCCGCAATGCCATTCGCCATCTTAGCTACTGTATTGGCTGTTGCTGGTGCAACAACTGCTAAGTCAGACCAATCTGCCAAGTGGATATGGCTGACCTTGTCTCCTTCGCGTTCATCAAAAGTATCTATATAAACAGGATGCTTACTTAATATTTGAAAGGTTAAAGGTGTAACAAATTCTGTTGCAGATTTTGTCATTGCCACTTTTACAGTAGCACCTGCTTTAATTAAGCGTCTCACTAGATCAGAAACTTTATAGACTGCGATTCCTCCGGTAACGTACACTGCTACTTTCTTTCCATTTAACAACTGGCATTCCTCCTGATAGAGCGTCGAAATTAGTGATGCTTCTCTTCTTCATTTTACTAGAAATAGAACCATTTGTCTTAACTATCCAATAATTCTTAGGATTAAACCATTCTGTTTGCATTCATTTCCAAAACAAAAGTGCTTCAAAGTAAGAAAACCATTACTTTGAAGCACTTTAAGTTAGATATCTTATTCTTCTGGTCCGACAGTTAATGGATCAATAACTAAATCGCCATTATTAATTTCTTCTAAAGCACGTCCAACATTTTTATGTGAACGGTATTTTTCTAGCATTGGCATAGAACCTTCGTCAAGTTCATGTGCTCGTTTGCTTGCTAAGGTAACTAACGAATACTTAGATTCGATTTTTTCTAATAAGCTATCAATAGATGGTTCTAACATCATGATTTTACAACTCCTCGATCATTTTTTTATAACGCTGTATGACGCGTGAAACTTTTAAGTGTTCACTTTCAATGATTTGCTTGATTTTTCTTACAGCATTTTCAACTTTATCGTTTTCAACCGCATAATCATAATAACGCATTAAATCAATTTCTTCAATTGCTTTTGTCATGCGTTGTTCAATTACAGTCATTTCATCTGTCCCACGGCCAACGATGCGAGATTTTAGTTCTTTTAAATCTGGTGGTGTTAAAAAGATAAATATTCCTTCAGGCATTTTTTCACGAACTTGAAGGGCTCCTTGAACTTCTATTTCTAAAAACACGTCTTTACCGCTTTGTAACGTTTTTTCAACATATTCAAGAGGAGTTCCGTAATAATTCCCTACATATTCAGCATATTCCAATAATCCTCCACTTTCAATCAAAGTTTCAAATTCTTCTTTAGTACTGAAAAAGTAATCTATTCCGTCTCTTTCTCCTACTCTTTGCTTTCGAGTTGTCATTGAAATTGAGTAATCAAAATCATTGTCGTCGCTCTCAAATATCGCCTGTCTTACTGTCCCTTTTCCTACTCCAGATGGTCCAGAAAGAACAATTAAAAGTCCACGTTCAGTCATGTCAAAATCCTTCCTATCATCAAAATATTCATTGCCCATTATCCAGATTCAACAAATTTCATTTTGTTTAAGCCTTTAAAAATTGTTTTAGAACATCCATTTCTTCATTTGTAAACGTAAGACCTTTTCCCATCTTCTCATGGTCAGGACTCCATTCACGAATATCAAACTTAGGAGGATTTTCATTCCAACGCACTAAATTTAATTCTTTGCGCCATCCTTTAGTGTTTTCAGAAAGAACAGCTAATTCTTCCACGATCTCAAATGAAAATTTTTGATTCATTTTCAACACCTCAACAATCTTTAGTTGCTTCTCATTTTTATCTGTTAAAGATAACTTATTCTCAAGTTTAGCATATATTTTCATTTTCTTATAGCTTTTTATTTGGAGTCGATATTTATTAAGCTTTAAACTTTACTTTTTCAAACTATACCAATTTCTATTTCAATAAAAAATAAACGTTAAATAGGGTTTTTCACCCTTGATTTAACGTCTATTTCTTTACTTTTTAACCCATATCCTTAACTTTCATTAAACGAGTAATAGCCGCTCTTTCACTTTCATCTAATTTCATTTGAATGAAATAAATGGTTTCTTCATAACGAGGAATCGTCATATATTCAAGAGCATTTACTCTGCGGCGGGTCTTTTCTATTTCATTAGCCATTAATTGACACGTTTTTTCTATTTCAGATAACTCTAATAGTTGCGTCATGACATCTGACATTTGTTCAATAGATGTATCCAGCTCACTATTCGAGTTAAGGTAGCCATAACTCAGTTCGTCTGATTTCTCATTATCTGTATAATTAAAATTCATTACAGGTACTTTCACACTCATAATGTTTTTTTCATGTAGATTAAGGCTGACGCTTCTTGGGGGAATAGCTACTAATTCTTCAATAAATTTCTCGTTCAATAAAGCTTTCGCCATAACAAAAGATTGCATGGCATTTGTTAACTTTGTTTCCACTTCAGCACGCAGTTCATTATTTCTACGAATCAGTAAGATGAATTGTCTCATTAGTTCATCTTGCTTGTCCTTTAATAACTTGTGGCCACGTGTTGCTGTACTTAATCTACTTTTTAATGACGCTAATTCCATCCTAGTAGGATTAACATTTAATTTCACCATTTAGACTTACTCCCCTTTCGGCAGGTATTCGTCTAACATATCGTCTTTAATTCGCTTCAATTCAGTTCTTGGCAGAATCGATAACAGATCCCAACCTAAATCTAACGTTTCTTCAATTGTACGATTTGTGTAGTTTCCTTGATTTACATATTCATTTTCAAAACGATTCGCAAATTCTGCAAACATTTTATCTTCTGCTGATAAT
>CALBJC010000107.1 GCA_937892655.1 uncultured Clostridia bacterium
CTCAAAGGTTGCCCCTGCTTTGGTAGTAAGAACGATAGGTGCGGCATTTGCTTATGTTGCAACGGGTTTTGGCGCAACAGTTGTACCAGACTCTTTGATTAAATTTGGCAATATCGCAAATCACCCTGACTACTACCCGCTTGACCCTGCAAAGTATACAAAGCCTGTTTACCTTGTAACAAGGCGCAAAAGCTATATGTCAAAGGCGGCTAAGGAATACTGCCTGACTCTAAAGAGGCTCATAGCAAGCGGTACATGGAGATTAAAATGATAGATAAAGCAACCTCTTTTATCGGCAACAGCTACAGATTTAATAATTCACTAAAAAAAGACAGCATTCATGCTGTCTTTTTAGGTGCATCGGTTACCTGCGGATATACTGACAAAGGATACGTTGAGGATACCTTTTACAAGCTGTTTTGTGATTCATTTGAAAAGAATTTCGGCATAAAAGCTACAAGCGAATATGTTGGCTTTTCAGGTACGAGCTCATTATTTGGCATATACTACACTAAAAGCTATATTGAAAATGTAGACGCTGATATTGTTTTTGTGGACTACGCTGTAAATAATGAGCGCTCAATGTCGGGAATTGCAGAATTTGAATCGCTTGTAAGGCTTCTGATGAATATAAAATCAAAACCTACTATTATCCCCGTATGCGTCAGAACAGCTGATGACTACTCCTGCGAGGATTATATGCTTGAAATCTCAAAGCACTACGGGCTTTCCTGTATAACTCTTGCAACTGCGGTGAGCTTTGGTATTGAAAATGGCATTATAGACTGGGGTAAATACAGCCCCGACGGAGTTCACCCAGGTCAATGGGGACACAGCTTTATAAATGACTGTATCATTCACTCACTTTTGAAAATGAAAGATACATTTTCTGATGATTTTGAAATCAAAGAGCCTTTATTCTCTGACGCTTATAAAAATACGCATTTTCCAAAAGAAAACATAACTTTGCAAGGATTTTTATATACATCTGATTACAATTATATTGAAAACGACGTTTCAGATTTAAATACTCCCCACAGCATTTTTATCAAGGGTAATTTCTCAAAGGTATTCGGGATTTATGAGATTTTTCATGGCGATGAGTATGGTGCCTGTGATGTGATTTTAAATGGAGAACATATCAATGTCATCAATTCAAAGAGTATTTTCGGTTGGATGACACCTAAGGATATCCGCATAATTGACCTTTCAGAGAGCTCATACAACGAGCTTGAGCTTAGAATTACAAAATCATCGGCAAAAAAAGTATTTAAAATCAAGCTTATGATTTCATAATTTATACAACGCAAAACCGCCCTGCCATAATGGCAAAGGGCGGTTTTGCGTTTAATTAAGGTTTATGGAACAAGCAAGTTTAGTATTGAGAGTTTACCCAGTCAACCATTTTCTGAATGTGTGGGGCTCTGCCGTTTATAAATTCTCTGATACACTTGATAGTAGCGTAGCCACCGTTTACAGCCTCTTCTGCCGAGCCTGTACCAGGGTATCTGTCAAAGAACTGATTGTAGAGTGGTGAGTACTCTGCTTCAAATTCGTCAAGACGAGTGTTTAGATTATCTGCGCTGAAGATACCCTCTGAGAGAGATAAAAGCTTTGCGTTATACTCTTCTCTGAAGCCTTCATTTGTCATAAGATATGCAAAGCATAATACTGCAGGGTTATTTGTATTCATATCAAGAAGTCCCTTTTCCTTATAGTTATCCTCTTTGATTGTATTTGTTCTGCAGTCACCCGAGCCGCTTACGCCGCCAAATTCCATATCATAGAACATCAAGCGCCATCTGCCGTCGTTATACTCGTTTTCAGGGTCGATAGTTGTTGTTCTCCACATTGACCAGTTTTTACCCGGCCAATCCCATTTGTTGTTGATCCACACCTGAATTGCAAAGTAATCCATAACGCTCTGTGGGTCAACAAGCTTTATAAACTCATCGTAATCTGCCTGATTCTTAAGGCTTGAATGTGAGTCAAAGAAATTGATAAGGTCACTAAAGTAGTAGCTTTCGTCAGTAACGCCTTCTGGCAAATCGCCTTCATCAAGCTTATAGCCGAGTCTTAACGCTTCAGCATCACCCTTGTAGATAACTACATCTGATTTGTTTACACCGTGAACATCTTCCATAAAGTCATCGGTATAGTCCTCTTCCAAAACGTAAAGACCGAAGTATTCGCCATTTACATATAAAACGCATGGACGGGATCTCTTGGTTTCACAAGCAAGCTCTGAAACAAGCGACTGCCAATAGGTATCATTGAACTTTGCAGTAAATGCGCAGTTACCGCCTGCTCTTAAAACGAGGGTTTTGAACTTATCCATAACCTCGCCTGCGTCATTCAAGTAATCATCGCCGAATACTGCGTAGTCAAAGTTATTTTCGCCATAGTCTTTTCTAGCATAAAGTCTTAAGCCCTTCTGCCAGTCAGAACGGGAGTAGTTACCCTGAACTCTTACACCGCAATCCTGAGATAAAACATTCTCAGCGCCATCTACAGAAAACTCAAAGAAATCGATATGGCATGGTCTTTCCCATTCTCTGCCCTTCTGCTTGTAGTTTGCATCAAATGAACGTGCAGACTCAGCTTCCATTCGCTCACCTGATAAAAGAGCCTTCTGATGAGCATTATCCCAGATATTGCCCTTTACATAAATACCGTATCCCCAGTTGAACAAATCCTCATAGTCAATAGTCATACTGATAACCGCCAGGTCGTGACCTGCGGCTTCACAGCTTTCTCTGAGGCCCTCAATATGCTCCTCTGTTGTACCTATAAAATATGTATTTGTAACTGTCTGGGTAAAGCTGCCATCCTCGGCCTTTGCACAAGCTCTGATCGTTGTACACTTATCTACAGCGCTGTCAGACGGGTTATATACAGTTGCGATAAAATCCCTACCCGCATTCTGAGGCTTGTTGAAGTTACCTGAAATCATTGCAGGATCAACTGCGGCAATAACGTTTTTATCATTATCACGTCTGTCAACTGAAATCTCACCTGTATAGAGAATAGCAGTATCGCTGCAAGCAGGGTCACTACCGTCTGTAGTATAATAAATCTCTGCAAGGTCAGATGTTAAGCTGAGTGAAAAAGCCTCAGAAAAAATGCCGCTTTCCTGCGAAAAGCTGATGCTCTTTTCATTTCTTGTAATATCAATTACAGGTCTTGAAGTATCAACAGCCGAATCTGAGCTTTGAGAATCATCATTATCAGCTGTATCGCTATCGTTGTTATTATCATCGTTGTCAGCTACTGTTGTAGTAGTCTGGCTGTCAGCATTACTGTCAGTAACGCTTGTGGTATTACCTGAACAGGCTGTTAAAAGGCAGGTAACGCTTATAACAACCGACATTAAAAACGCTAGTTTTCTTTTCATATATTTTCCTCCCACAGTAAAAGTTACACAGATAAAGTAATCGTTTACTTTTACTAAGTATATTATATACAAAACCTACCTTCAAGTCAACAAATTTGAGTAGAGCAAAACAACGATTTTAAAGGGTATTTTTTATGATTTATCACAATAGAATAGTAAAAAAGGCTTGAAAACGACAAGCATTTATGATATACTTAATAAAGCAATTTAATATGCCTGCATAGTTAAATGGATATAATAAACCCCTCCTAAGGGTTAGTTGTGAGTTCGATTCTCGCAGGGGGTGCCAGAAGCAGCGCTGCAAGCCTTTTCA
Organism: uncultured Clostridia bacterium; assembly: GCA_937892655.1. Classification (GTDB taxonomy): domain Bacteria; phylum Bacillota; class Clostridia; order Oscillospirales; family Ruminococcaceae; genus CALBJC01. Next base: position 3,708 of record CALBJC010000107.1, read on the forward strand.
TAGGTTTGCAGTTTTTTTATTTATTATTGCTCTTAAAATAGCTATAACACTTATCGTACATATATCGCCCGATAATTACAATATTTTTTGTATCTTTGTCCAAAACAACTAAAGTGTCTAACGTAACCTTAAAAATGATGAGAATCTTCAAACTACTATGTGCGGTGCTTGCGCTCGGTATGGCACTATCCCTAACACCTTGGGAGTGTGCAGATAACACAAACAGCATATTCGTCTGCTTGATGATATCCTCGGTTCCCTGAAGATTTACACCACCAAAGCTTCCTGACAAAAGATAAATAGTACGCACAATTTCGTCAACATCCTTTGTTTTTAAGCAAAGAGGAAATGCATCAACGCCCGCAAATTCCTTAAACAGAACACATTTACCCTCCATAACAGGCATACCAGCCTCAGGACCAATATCACCAAGACCTAAAACGGCGGTTCCGTCGGTAATAACTGCAACCATATTATGACGTGCGGTAAGTTCAAAAGATTTATTATAATCCTTATTAATTTCCAAACAAGGCTCAGCAACACCAGGGGTATA
>CALBJC010000108.1 GCA_937892655.1 uncultured Clostridia bacterium
GCTTTACAGTCGTCCCTACGTTGGCATTATCCAAATCAGGTTATCGGTCGAAGGTCAAACCTTCCTCTCAGCCTGTAACACAAGCTCCCGTCTGTTAAATTGTGATTTAATTATACACCATCACTTTTAAAAAGTCAATAGCTGAAAATTTATTCAGCCAAAATACCATTCCACAGCGTTTTTAATGATAAGGTCTATTTCGCCCGTTTTTTTAAATCTGTGGTCGGCATTTTTTATTGGTATGAGTTTAATGTTTTCATTCTTTTTGCAGAAATCTTCTATATCCTGATATGACACTATATCATCTTTTGTTCCGTGAATGATCATAAGCGGGGTTTTTATATCATTTACAGGGTTAGCTTTAAGCTCATCCAAAAAGCCTGCCGATACAAACATTTGGCGTTCAAAGCCTAGTTGTGCACCGCCATTTGAAACAAATTCAGCCTCTGAAACAGGTATAAGCTTTTGAGTGAAAACCTTATCCATATAAACAGCAGGGGCACGCAGAACTATGCTGAAATCTGAAAGCCTTGGCATAGATAATAGGGTTATATATCCGCCATAGCTTGTGGCAAATACTCCGTATCGGCTATGGGGATATCTGTTTTTTACATACCCTATCACTTTCTCAAGGTCATTTTTACAGTTTGATACGCTAAGGGCGCTATCCTCTGCTCTGCTTTTACCGTGAGCAGGAAAATCAAAGCAGACAAGCGCTGAATTTCTATCACAAAGAGATTGTGCCAGCGCACTCAGCACAGAGCTTTCCTTATCCCCTGCAAAACCATGAACACCGATTACAACAAGCTGTGGCATAATTTCAGGTTCATAAAGCTTACAAGGAACAGCATATTCATCTGACTGTATTTCAAATTCAAAAATGTGCATATAAATCTCCTTTTGTGAGAGGCGGTTTTACTTTTAATACCATAGCTCATATTTTCTCATTTATTGTAGCATAGATAAAAAATCTTTTCAACATTGCTTTTTTATGCTAAAATAAATTCAACGATTTTGATTTTTCACCAAACCTTTTGGGTTTTTTGTCGACTTATATTATGAAAGCTTTCAAAGAGGTGTTCTTATGAACAAAACTGATTTATTGGAATATGCTGATTATCTGCTCAAAATTGCTGTAAAAAAGGTTGAGAATATTGAAGATGCAAGAGATTTAGTTTCTGAAACGCTTCTTTCTGCCCTTGTGAGCATCACTCAGGGCAAGCCGATTGAAAACCCGAAGGGCTGGCTTATGACAGTTCTTGACAGAAAGTATTACGATATGCTGCGCCGCAAATACCGCAAGGGTACTGTGAGCATTGACGCTGCATACGATATTCCCGACAGCGATGAGTTTTCAAGAGAAATCGAAAAATCACAAGATGCTGAGAACATAAGGCGATGCCTTGCACATTTAACAGCTATCTATCGTGAGGTTATGGTAAGATACTATATACACTCGCAGAGTGTAAAAGAAATAGCCAAAGCTCTTAATATCCCTGAAAACACAGTAAAAACCCGACTGGGTACGGGCAGACAGCATATAAGAAAGGACTTTAGTATGGAGAATTTTGCAAAACAGAGCTATGAGCCTGAAACCCTATGGATTTCAATCAGCGGTCGTCAGAGTATAAAGGGTGAGCCCTTTTCACTTGTAGGCAACAGTAAAATTGAGATGAATCTGCTTATTTTAGCGTATGAAAAGCCTGTAACTATCCCCGAGCTTGCAGGCGCTATCGGAATATCTACTGCTTACATCGAGCCGATAGTTGATAAGCTTGTAAAGGGTGAGCTTTTAAAGCGCACAGGCGACAAGGTTTATACCGATTTTATAATTTTTGACGAGAATGACAGAACTGCAAATATTGAGCTTGAAAAGGAGCTTGCAGATGCCCATTACAAGGAAGTATGGGATATTATGCAAAAGGGCCTTGATGAGCTTCACGATATGCCTTTTTACAAAAAGCAGACGCCTTCAGCTGCAGTAAAGCTTGACAGCTTTTTTGCGGTAAAAACTATTTTATACGGTATAAATAATATCACCGCTGACAAAACGGGACATTGGAGCTTTAATGAGTTTGCAGACAGACCAAACGGCGGTAAATGGCACGCTATGGGTTCAAGATACCCTGCTGACTATAACTGGGAAAAGGATTTCTGGTATGGTAAATACTGCATCAACGGTGAATGTGAAGCAACGCTTGAAAACTATGATAACAAGGGTAATGTAACGCTAGGCGCTTTTGATACTATGCTTGGCAAAAACTTTCAGGGTTGGAATGATTCAAGATATGTAAAGCATCCTTTAGAAGCCTTGACGCTTACAAAGATTTTATATGCAATCTACTCAGGCAAGGAAGAACAGATACCTGTTATCGACGCTGATTTCTTTGACAATATAGAAGGACTTACAAACCTCTCAATTCTTACCAAAGACCAAAGCGGCAAGATTATAATCGATATACCAGTAATTACAATGAATGACCGCTGGGAGATTTACAAGCTTTCAGAAAAATATGATAATCTGATTTTTGAAAGCTTCCAGGATAACTTCAAGAAGCTTGTCGACAACCCCGTAAAGCTGCCATCACATTTAAAATCAGTTCCTGACTGGCAGAGATATATGCACTGCTCATCGCTGATAAAGATGATGATAATAGAAAACGCTCACAAAAACGGCTTGTTCCTCGCAG
>CALBJC010000109.1 GCA_937892655.1 uncultured Clostridia bacterium
ACATTGGCAACGTTCACAAGTACGCCCGCAAAGAAGATGTGCCGGAGAAGACGATGTTCATCATCACCACCGACGGCTACGAGAACGCCAGCAAGCGCTACGACTACGACAAGGTGCGCAAGATGATCGAGCGGCAGAAAGAAAAGTACGGCTGGGAGTTTTTGTTCATCGGTGCAAATATAGATGCTGTCGAAACTGCCAGAAGCTTTGGTATTGACGAAAGCCGTGCTGTAAATTATAAAGCTGATAAAACGGGTACAAAGGTTTTGTATAACTGTGTAGCTCAGGCAGTATGCAACGTCAGAGCAAGTGGCGGCAAGGCTCTTTCAGATGACTGGAGAAACGACCTTGACCGTGATTTTCAGAGCAGAAAATAATTGACTTTTTCTTTCACCGTTGGTATAATATACTAGTTTGAAATCAAGTTTTCCCAAGGTGATAAAAATGTCAAAAAATCAGAATTTTACTGAAGGCCCGATTTTCCTGCCGCTTTTAAAATTTGCTATGCCCGTACTGTTTGCTTTGTTTTTGCAGGCGATGTACGGTGCTGTTGACCTTCTGATAGTAGGTCAGTTCGGCGGCGATAAGGCAGAGGTTTATGTTTCAGCTGTTTCAACAGGCAGTATGATAATGCATACACTTACCTGCGTTGTAACGGGTATTGCAATGGGCCTTACAGTAAATGTAGGCAGATATATAGGTGCTAAAGAGCGCGAAAAGGCAGGCAGAGCTATCGGCAGCGGTATAGCCCTTTTTGCCATTATGTCGCTTATCCTTACAGTTTTAATGCTCATTTTCTCAAAAGCTATGATAACTGTAATGAAAGCGCCAAAAGAGGCTTTTGACGATACCTTATTATACGTTATAGTCTGCTCTGCTGGTACGATATTCATAACCTCATATAATGTCTTAGGCTCAGTTTTCAGAGGAATAGGCGATTCAAAAACACCGCTTATAACAGTAGCCATAGCCTGCGTTTTCAATATCGTAGGTGACCTTGTATTTGTAGCGCTATTCGGATTAGGCGCTCTTGGTGCAGCCCTTGCTACAGTAATGGCTCAAGCGCTGAGCGTTTTAATTTCACTTTTTATCATCAGAAAAAAATCCCTTCCGTTTGAGTTTTCAAAAAAGTACATAAAGCCTGAAAAAACCTATATGAAATCAACCCTTATACTTGGCATCCCTATAGCTTTTCAGGATCTGCTTGTAAGCATTTCATTTTTAGCGATTATTGCTATTGTCAATAATATCGGTCTGACAGAGTCAGCAGGTGTCGGCGTTGCAGAAAAGGTATGCGCATTTATAATGCTTTTACCTGCGGCATATATGCAGTCAATGTCAGCCTTTATCGCTCAGAATATGGGCGCAGGTAAGCCAAAACGAGCTAAGAAGGCTTTGCTTTGCGGTATTGCCTCATCACTTGTAGCAGGTGCTGCTATGTTTTATATAACCTTCTTCCATGGCGATATCTTAGCAGGTATCTTTGCTAAAGACACACCGATAATTTTACTGGCTCACGATTATCTGAAAGCGTATGCTATCGACTGTCTGTTCACAGCCTTTTTATTCTGCTTTGTCGGTTATTTCAACGGCTGTTCAAAAACGACCTTTGTTATGCTTCAGGGCATCATAGGCGGTATATGCGTCCGTCTGCCGATGTCATTTATTTTAAGTAAGGTTACACCTGTATCCCTTTTCAGAATAGGTCTTGCAACCCCTATTTCGACGGTAGTTCAGATTTTACTCTGCTTTATATATTTTATTGCGGTTTCAAAAAAGAGTAAAAGGATATAAAAAATAAGCTCTGAGTTTTCCTCAGAGCTTTTATTTTATGCTTTTTTAATTACAACAGTAAACGCCATACAGCCATCAGCCTTGCTTGCAAAGATCTCTCCGCCCATTTTGTTCATAAGAGTTTTGCATATATAAAGCCCTAAGCCGCTGCCGGGCTTGTTATCGGTATTCGTGCCTCTGAAAAAGCTGTCAAATATGTGGTCAAATTCATTGTCGGGCAGGGTATTACCGCTGTTTTTAACTGTTATCAGCAGACAGTTTTCTTCATAAGAAAAGCTTATTCTGATAAAGCCTGCATCACCATACTTGATAGCGTTTTCCAAGATGTTCTGTAATACCTCTTCGCATCTTTCCATATCGCCCATAAGAATACAGTCAGAATACTTTTCTACCGTGAACTCAACATTTATAAGCCTCAGCTTTTCGCTGTAATAGCTCTCAATCTTATCCATAAGCGATCTGAGATAAAACTCACCCATAATTACATCAGGGGTAATAATATCATCTCTTGAAGCCTTGATAATCTGAGATACATATCCTTCAATCTCATCAGCCTTCTGTCCTATATTTTGAGCGATTTCATTTTGCTTTTCTTTACTTTCATAAAGCCCGCGTGAGAGCGCTTTAGAATATAGCTTTATAGCAGAAAGGGGAGTCTTTATATCGTGAGAGAGCGAAAGCAGCAGTACCTTTCTTTCTCTTACAAGCTCAAGCTCTCTTAGCTTTTGCTCCTCCATATTTTCTCTTAAAAGGTCAACGCCCCAGATAAATCGCCTGAAAAATGAGTTTTTCGTCTGCTTTAATGGCGTAGTCAGATTACCCTTTGAAAGCTCATACGGAACATCTGTAAGCTTGTGAAAAGGCTTTAAAATCTTAAATCTGATATACAGCATTATAGCGATAGTAATAATCAGCGCTACAAGTAAAGAGATGTTGAGGATGAGCGCAGATTTAGTATTGACATTCTTGCTTACATAATCAAATCTGTAAAGAGTGCCGTTGATATCCCTTATGACATAATCACTTTCGGCGTTATAAAAGTTGTCGCTTTGCATCACGATTGCGGTTACATATTCACACTCTGAAATGTCGATACTCTCAAGCCCGTCTGTCTTTATCTTTTCACAAAGTCTTGCTATTTCTACCCTGTAAGGTCTGCCCTCAACCTTCTGAGCATTATTCAAAAAGATATTAGAGCCTATAAAAATAACTACAAATAGCAGTATTACCGTACAAAAAATCTTATTAAACGCTTTCATATCGGTAACCAACTCCCCAGGCAGTTAAAATCCTTTTTGGATTCTTCGGGTCATCCTCAATCTTTTGTCTTAGCCACTTTATATGAACAGTCAGCGTCTGCGGTTCAGAAAAGCTGTCACTGCCCCATATAGTATTGAATAAATAATCCTTGTTGAGCGTTTTGCCCTTGTTTTCTAAGAATAAAACCAGAAGCTCAAATTCCTTTGCGGTCATCTCAACTAGCTTATCATTTTTGAAAACCTCACGGTTTACTTTGTTTACTCTGATATTACCGTCAGTTATTTCATCAAGCGCATATCTTCTCTTGAAAATGCCTGAGATTTTTGCGATAAGTATATCAATATCATAAGGCTTTTCAATGTAGTCATCAGCGCCCAGTAAAAGCCCGTCGAGCTTATCCTTCTTTTCGTCTTTTGCGCTGACTATTATGATAGGGGTATCATTTTGCTCTCTGATTTTTCTGCAAACTGCAAACCCGTCAATACCTGGTAGCATAATATCAAGTATCACAAGCTTTGAGCCATACTTTTCAAAAAAGCTCAGAGCCTTTTCGCCGGTATCGGCTACAGAAACTATGTAGCCCTCTGCTCTTAAAAAATCACAAAGAAGCTGGGATAATTCCTTATTATCTTCAACTATCAGAATATCAGTCATCAGAAAATGCCCCTTTTTTAGTTTTTACCAGCCCATATCCATAAGCCAGTTGTTGATAGCTCTTTCACGCTCTCTGAGTGTGGCAGAGCCTTCATATTTACCTAAATTATACTCCTCTTTGATATTTCCGTCAACTATATACAAAACCCTAGAACACTTTGCCGCAACCTTGACATCGTGAGTTACAAGCATAATAGTAGTGCCGTCCTCATTGAGCTTTGTAAGCTCATCCATAACCTCATCAGATGATGTTCTGTTCAAAGCGCCAGTAGGCTCATCAGCAAAGATTATTTCAGGATTATTTATCATACTTCTGCAGATACAAGCTCTCTGAAGCTGACCGCCTGAAACCTCGTTGATGTCATTATCGGCAATATCTAAAATACCAAGCTTTTGCATAAGCTCCTTTGCTCTTTTTACAATCTCATCCCTTGAACCGCTGTTTTGAGACTGAGTAGCTGGCAGAATGATATTATCCATAACTGAAAGGTTTTTGAGCATATACATCTGCTGAAAGATAAAGCCCATCTTTTCAAGTCTTAATTCTGAAAGCTCCTTTTGTGAGAGCTTTGACATATCACTACCGCGGAATTTTACATCGCCTGCAGTTATGCTGTCCATACCCGAAACTGAATATAAAAGGGTAGATTTACCTGAACCTGAAGGTCCCATAATAGCTACCATCTCACCGTCTGAGATGGTAAAGCTTACATTTTTCAAAACGTTGTTCTGACGCTTGTTTACGATATATGTTTTGCAAAGGTCTTTTACTTCTAAAATATTCATAATATAAATCTCCTTTTATTCAATGCCTGCAGCCTGAGAAGCTGTAATTGATTTTGTATATAATGAAGTAAGCATAGCGCTTATAATTGTTGCAACAAGTAAGATAGCAGGGTAGATCAAGAATACCTCAAGCGGTACAATTCTGAATTTTACACCGAATGCCGCACCCATCATCTTAAAAATCGGGTTAATAGTCAGCTTTGTAACAGGGGCTGAAATGAGAGCTGCAACTATTGATGAAGCAATGCCGATATAGATAAATCTCATAGAGTGCCACAAAACTATTGATGATGTCTTAAAGCCGATTGCCTTGAGCGTAGCTATTTCGCCAAGCTCCTTTGCGATGAATGAACGCTCCATAAGTACGGTTACCAGAGCGATAATGATTATAACAAGTGTAAGTGTCAGATATTTTACAGCGTCAATAGCAGCTGCAACGCCCGTTACAGTTTCAACCATTTCGCCAGCTGTCATAACTTCTTCATCGCCATAAATACTTTTGAGTTTTTCAATTCTCTGAGCGATAGTTTTTTCATCAGGCGAGTCTGTAAAACTAAACTGAACAGCGAAACCGCCTGAAATGTAGCTGAAATCAATATCGGTATCCTGATGAAGTCTTACGCCCTCGCCTAAGTTGTTCATACTCTGATAAAGTCCTGTTACTATACATTCCTTGTCACCGCTTGGCAGGCTTACAGTGATCGTATCGCCGATTTTGGCGTCAAGCTTCTGCGCTACCATCGGAGTGATTGCTATTTCATTTGGATTCTGCGGTGCTGTGCCCTCGTGATATTCATACATATCTGTTGTAGTGTTTATACCAAAAGGTGAAAGCGATTTGAAGCTCTTATCGCCGTGTGAGTAATTAAGCTTGAAATAAACTTCAACTGATGCTCTGCATGGCATACCAAGTGCGCCTATTTCTTCTTCAATATCATCAATAAGCTCATAAAACGGCTCTTTTTCGCCGATAGTGATACAGTCCATAAGCTCATTTGTTTTAGCGTTGAAATAAACGTCACTCTTGTAAGTGCCAAGCGTTGTAACAAGCTCTCCGCTTCTGAGAGTGTTTGCTGTGTTTACCAAAACCAGAACTATAATCATACATAAAATATATGTGAAGATTATCGATAAATATCTGCGTGGTGCGCTTAAAATGTCGTTGAGCGCCATAAAGAAAGCAGGCTTTGCCTTTGATTTTGAGAGCTTCAAAAAGCTCTTTTTTGTGTAACGTTCACCCGTCTGACCGTTTCTGATAGCGTCAATAGGGGTAAACTTCTTAACCTTTGATGTGCAAAGATAGCAGAACAACATAATTATCAAAACTACTGCGATACAGCATAAAAGGTTTGTCAAAATTGTGTTCTGACCCTTTAATACAATAGATTTTGAAACGTTGTCAAGCAAAAGCTTTGAGAACGGAATGCTTGCAAAGAAACCGATAAATGAACCGCAAAGCGCCATAGCAAGATACTTTACAAGAT
>CALBJC010000110.1 GCA_937892655.1 uncultured Clostridia bacterium
ATTGTTTCAAAATTAATATAAATATTTTAATTAATATTGATTAACAATTATAATATATAATAATAATATCAAAATTTTTATGCAAAGTCAAAAAATCCCCTAGGATTTTACTCCTAGGGGATTATAAAATTACTGATTTTCGGCAATCTTTGCGCCCAACATTCCGCTAATTACGGAAGTAGGATCAATGCCAGTGGAGCCCTTAAAGCCTTCAATAATCTGAGTGATGTTACCCATCATGTTACCAGCCAGCTGACCGGAATCGTTACCAATCAGGTGGATGTCAGCACCGGCGTAACCCTTACCAATAGCTTCGGCATAGGTCATACAGAAAAGACCTTTGTCTCTCAATCGCTCGAGCAATTCTTCAGTAGATTCTACTTCCATAACGCCCTTGACGGTTTTACCAGAGCTATCCTTGGCAGTGTATGAATAGTTTTTCATAGCTTTTGTATATCCCTCCATATATAAAATTTGCTAGTAGAAAAGATAATTATTTATTAATTATATCACATATTTTTAATAATTTCAAGCCTTAAACTATAAAATGAAAAGTTTCTCGACTGAAATTTTTAAAATTTTTTGTGAATTAAACCACAAATTAAGAACTTGCGTCCAATTTCACATTCAAGGGCTAATTATCCCTTAAAACTCTTCTGTGAAGCCTGCGGTAATAGCATTTTCCGCCAAGCCAGTAAAAGAAAATCAATGCCGCACAAAGCACAACTGAGCCTATCATAACAGACATTGTCATATCACCAAAAATGTAGTTTATCCATTCAAGCGGCTTATAGAGCCAGTCATACAATTTTAGCGTACTATAATCCTCAACGTATTTCAGAAATAACACAGGCACAAAGTACAAAGCCATACAAGCTATCGAAACTATGCTGGCAGTTACTGTATCATGCCTTGAATACGCAGCATGGCGCTTACCATCATCAAAAAACAGACGGCACAGCAGAATAAACATAATGGCAAATGCGATATAAGACAGATTCTTTTCGTCGAAGGTACGACCTTCGCTGTTAACGATGTTACCTATGACAGCGATACCTACTGTAGTGGTTATAATACCCGAAAACAGCGCTACTAAAAACGTTATTGCAAGGCGGGCTAAACCATACAGCATATCCCTTAAGGCTTTTTCTCTTTCTTCCATATATCCTCCTTTACACGACTTTGCCGCATAAGCGCAGTTATATATAATATTCTACCATATAATAGGCTTTTTTTCAAGCTTTTTATGTGTTTTTGTCCAAAAAATATACACAAAATCCCCAGTGTTTTTTTGGTTATTACACAAAAACAGTGATGCTGACCTTCTTAAAATATTTTCAGGCTGAAAACAAGGTAATAATCTCTCATTTTCAGCCTTATCAGAAATACCAAAAGCATTTGTGAAGATATGCTTTTAAAGCTTGTTTACGCTGATACACCGACAGTTGATACGCTTCATAATATAACTCAGGGGCAACCCTAAATGAATGAGAGGATGATTCAATGGAAATTTCAGATAAAGGATTTTTCGGCAGAATGTTTTCTGATGACAATATGGTAAAAATCAAAGATGTTGAAATTGCCGACAGCTGTGACTGCAGATGTGAACAGCCACAAGGAAAATTCCCGCAGAATACGCCTATCGGCATGGCTTATGTGCCATTTCAGGAATGGGAAGAGCCTTACGATGAAAATACAGCACTTATGAAGGGTACGATTTTTCCATCCCTTGATAAGCCTTTTCTTGGCAGGAGGATATAGGATATGACAAACAAAGAAGCTTTGATGAAAAAGGTTATGCTTTGCAGCTTTATGCTTGTAGATGCACAGCTCTTTTTAGATACTCATCCTACCGACAAGCAGGCGCTCATGTTTTACAAAAAGCATAAGGAGAAATATGAAAACGCAAAAACAGAATACGAAAAGGCTTATGGCCCGATAACCGTTGACAGCGCAGACAGCGATACTGTATGGGAATGGTCAACAACGCCATGGCCATGGGAAAGGATGGACTGATTATGTGGAATTATGAGAAGAAGCTACAGTATCCTATCAAAATCAAAAATACCAACCCAAAGATCGCAAGCCTTATCATTTCGCAGTTCGGCGGACCTGACGGCGAGCTTGCAGCATCAATGAGATACCTTTCTCAGAGATATACTGCCCCCTGCCCACAGGTTAAGGGAATACTCAACGATATAGGCACAGAGGAGCTTGCACACCTTGAGATGATATGCTCTATCATCTATCAGCTTACAAAGGATATGACACCTGAAGAAGCAAAAACATGCGGATTTGACGCATACTATATCGACCACACAACAGGTCTTTACCCTGTTGCCGCATCGGGTACACCTTTCACCGCTGCATACTTCCAGTCAACAGGCGACCCTATTGCCGACCTGACAGAAGATTTAGCAGCAGAACAAAAAGCAAGAAAGACTTATGACAATCTTTTGAGAATTATTGATGACCCTGATGTAAAAGACCCACTAAAGTTTTTGAGGGAACGTGAGATTGTTCATTTCCAGCGATTCGGTGAAGGCTTAAGATACGTTCAGGATATGTTAAACTCAAAGAATTTCTATGCATTTAACCCAAGCTTTGATAAAAAGTAATGTATTAAAACTTAAAAACCCACTTCTGCTTATTCAGAAGTGGGTTTTCTTAATATGTGTTTTTATTCTACTGTTGATTCATAGTTATATCTGTCTATAAACATAGTAACTACATCATTAAACATAGAATCAAGATCATAATATCCGTATACATGATACGGGAAGTAAATAATGCTCCATTCACCATGAAGAGTGTCAATACTATTATCACACAATGTACCATTACTTAAGTTAACGGAGCATGTCCCATCAGGTAATACCATAATGTCCGTATAGCGCAAATATGTATAGAACACTTCTTCGCCTGTGCAAATTGTTCTTGTGTCATCATTCCTTAATGCACCAGTCATATTTGTCGTTAGCTTATACACAAGATACAGATTGTTGTTTGAATCCCAAAAAGAAGGTTCGAAACCATCTTTTATACTTAAGAAATATGAACCTATAAGTTCACATTTTTCAAGTGTGTTCCCTTCTTTCCAAGTAGCGGTATACGCCTCTATCGAATCCTCAGCTTGATTTTTCATCTTATCCATCATATCTGACGTAATATCATTCAGTTCCATCGCATATGAAGCCAAGCCTTCTACTGTGTAAGTCTTAGTCGTTTCAGACAAAAGCTTTCCGCTGCGTAGAAGTTGAGAATTTACCGTTTCGGCATTAAGTACTTCAATAGTTACCACATCACCATTTTTTAAGCCTGTAGTTTTATCAGCAATAAATCCATTAAGTTCGGGTATAACTTCTGTTACGCCCATTTCAATGCAGCCATTAGGAGCTACGCCTGTAAAGTTCACCGTTAAATAATCAAACGGATCGATCATTTCGGCCGTTTCAAGATTTTCTACTGTGAATTCTATATCTTTATACATAAACTGCACAGGGTAGTCTTCAATTATTTCCTCAATGTCATCGTGAGCCCAGACAAACTTGATTACCTCTCCATTTGAAAGGTCAACTTTTTTAGTTAAAGAGCCTCTAATTTCCTTACTTAACTCCTCACAAACTTTCTCAATTTTCCTGTTTGAAGGGTCATCACCCAAATCGAACGCTTCAGGATTCTCTTCTACCATTTCCCAAAAATCAATTATTACTGTTGCAGTACCTATTGTATCAAACCCTTCAACCTCAATATCAACATACTCGTTCAAGTCGATTATTTTGTTTCCGCAACCTGTAAATAATACAGCCGTCATCAACAAAGCTGTCAAAAATATTGCAAATCCCTTCATAATAAAACCACCTTTTCTCAAAATAGTCATAAAACGACAAATTCATTATATCTCATTTGAGTTATATTGTCAACACTTCTATTTCTCAGTTGTTCATCTATTAAAAGAACTAAAAATGAAGTAAAATATAGTATATAAACAAGAAAGGAGTATATCATGGAACAAGAAAAGAACTATGTGCTCAACAGAATTCAGCAATTTCTTGATGAACGCGGATGGACTATATACAAACTTGCAAAAGAGTCCGATATTGCTTACTCATCGCTCAACAATATATTTGTCCGAAATACTGTACCAAGCGTTATAACTCTTGAAAAAATTTGCAACGGCCTTCAGATCAGTTTGTCGCAGTTCTTTGATGAAAAGATTTCAGTATCCGAGCTACCCGATATACTCAATGATGATGAACGCGAAATAATCGCTATGTATCACAATCTGAATAAAAATAGTAAAGAACTTCTCAAAACCTACCTGATGGGTTTAAACAAGAAATTACCCTGAACATAAAAAATGAAACGACCTGCCTTGATAATCAAGACAGGTCGTTTTTTATATATTCTTTTTCAATTTCAAAGCCTGAAGGCGTCAGCTTCCATACCTTTCCGTTATAGATGCTTACAAATTCTTTTTTGTTGTTTTTTACTCTTATCAGGCTGATTTTGAGATTGCCTTTATCATCTTTATTCTGCAGAAAATAAACATCTCCTCTGCTTTTACAAACCTCAACAAGCTTTTGCGAGTAAACTGTATCCTCACCTATTTTAAAGCTATCTGCAAACTCATCGCCCGAAAATGCACAATGCGGGAATATAGAAAAATCTACAAGCGACAACCCTTTTTCAATTCTTGTCTGGTCGCTGTTTTCACCATCAGTAACCATAATGATATACTCTGACATATTCATAGCACCAGCACTTATACCAAGTATAACCTTATCGAATTTCTTTATGGCGTCACCTATGCACATTTTATCAATAATCCTCTTTTGTTCAAACGGATATCCGCCCATAAGATAAAGCATATCTGCACTTTTAATGTTTTTGCGGATTTCTTCACCTGACATTTTTTCGTTTACAGCCAAAACGCTCTCAAAATAAATCCCTGCTTTTTCAAGCTGGGCTTTAAAAAACCCAAGATGACCGTTTATCAGCTCTTCATCATCTGAGCAAGGGATAGCAACAAGACTTTTTGTACCCGTTAAATCCTTTGCCAAAAGCTCACCGAATTTGTTTACAAAGCAGTCTTCCATACCAAAGCCGCTGCATAAATAATATATTGCCATAAACCAACCTCGTTTCAAATACAGTATAAAGAATATGGTGCATGCTTTGTATTTGCTTCATAATCCTTGTGTTCAAAACCTCTGTTGCCAGAAACAGCGCTCTCTATGAGCTTTTTAGTAAGCACAGGCACCTCTTCACTACTCAAAGCTTTTCCTACATCAAGCCAGATAACCTCACTGTTTTCATCACCGTCAGATTTTGCTTCTCCGCTTACATATTCAACTCTGAACGCAACATACCAATCATGCATATTAAATCTTATACCAATAATCTCTTTTGGCTCAATATTAATTCTCGTTTCTTCATAAAATTCTCTTACAACAGCCTGCTGAGGCGTTTCAGAATAGTTTACATATCCGCCTGGAATTATGAGCATATTTTTGCCATTGCCGTAGGTATGACGTGCAAGCAGAACTTTATTATCTTTTATCAGAACACCCGTTACACTCTGCCCCCAATTTGTATTTTCTCCTGTCATATAATTCACTCCTTGATGTATCTTATACCTTTTGTAGTGCATATTTTAACATATACAACTTTTAAAGTCAATCGGTCAGTATTTACTTTATAGAACAAATGTGCTATAATATTTGTGATTTGAGTTTTGAAAAAGGCGGTGAAGCTATGAGCTATAAAATAGCTGATTTTGAGATTAACGGTGCTGTTTTTGACCTTGACGGAACACTTTTAGATTCAACTGATGTATGGCGAGATGTTGATATAAAGTTTTTTAAAAACCGTGGCAGAGAGGTGCCCGCTGATTACTTTGAAAGAATAAAATCTATGAATTTTCCGACAGCTGCAGTTTTCACCAAAAACGAGTATAACATAAAAGAAAGTATAGACGAAATTATTTCAGAATGGTTTTCATACGCTTATGACGCTTATGCAAACGAGATCGAGTTAAAAGACGGGGCTTTTGAATTTCTTCACAGATTAAAGGGCGCAGGCGTTAAACTCGCAGTTGCTACCGCTTCAGATGAGAGACTTTTTACAGCGGTATTAAAGCGACATAACATCTATGATTTGTTTGACGTTTTCTGCACTACCGAGCAGGTAGAGCGCGGCAAGGGTTTTCCTGACATATATCTTTTGGCCTCAGACAGCCTAGGGCTTAAATCCAGCGAATGCATAGTATTTGAAGATATCGCTCAGGGCATCAAGGGTGCTACGGATGGCGGCTTTAAAACCTGCGCTGTTTATGATAAGCATTCACATGAGTTTTTTACATCAAAAGAACCAAAGGCTGATTTATTTATAGAGGACTTTAAAAATATCTGAAAAAGGAGCGTGAGAAAATGAGGCTTTCAGACAACATCAACTACTTAAAGGGCGTTGGTCCTGCAAGAGCACAGCTTTATTCAAAGCTTGGCATTAATACAATTTACGACCTTCTGCATCATTTTCCACGCTCATATACTGACCTTTCATCTCCTGTATACATTTCGCAGGCGATACTTGATGAATACAACACTATCTGCGTCACTATCGAGAGAAAATATGGTGTTATAAGAGTCAGAAAGGGTCTTGATATTTACAAGGCTACAGCCTATGATGAATCAGGCGAGATAACTATTGTTTTATTCAACAACGAATATCTTTTTGCTGCACTAAAAGAGGGCGAAACTTACTATCTCAACGGCAAGATTACAGGTAATTTTGTAAACAGAGAAATAGGCTCCCCTATTGTTTTAAAAGCAGACAGCGAAAGCAAAATCCTGCCAAACTATCCGCTTACTGACAAGCTGACAAATCAGATGGTAAGAAATCATATCAAATCTGCTTTTTCGGTTTTAGATACTGAGTTGCCTGAGGTTTTGCCAAAGTGGCTTATGCAAAAATATAATCTCTGCGCATTGAGGTATGCCCTTGAGATGATTCATTTTCCTAAAAATGAAGAGGATATAAAAAGGGCAAGATACCGTCTTGCGTTTGATGAACTTTTGAATTTACAGCTAGGGCTTATTATGCTCAAAAATGGCAGCCGTGAGCTTACGGGCGCTAATATGAAAAATATCGCTATCGATGAGTTTTATTCTTCCCTGCCGTTTGAGCTTACAAACGCTCAAAAGAGAGCTATAGCAGAATGCTGTAATGATATGTGCCACGAATATCCGATGAACAGACTTGTTCAGGGCGATGTGGGCTCAGGTAAAACTGCAGTTGCGGCGGCTTGCTGCTTTTTTGCTCATAAAAACGGCTTTCAGTCAGCGCTTATGGCGCCTACTGAAATACTTGCATCTCAGCATTACAAAACGCTTGAGAGCTTTTTAAATCCGCTTGGTGTTAAGGTAGCGCTTTTAACGGGTTCACTCACTCAAAAGCAGAAAACCGTTTTAAAAGAACAAATCAGGAATGGTGAATATGACGTTGTAGTTGGCACTCACGCACTCGTCCAGGATACCACTCAGTTTAAAAACTTAGGACTTGTTATTACAGACGAGCAGCACCGTTTTGGCGTAAAGCAAAGAGCAACACTGAGCGCTAAGGGCGAAAATCCGCATACGCTTGTAATGTCGGCAACGCCTATTCCAAGAACGATGGCGCTTATCGTTTATGGTGACCTTGATATTTCAGTTTTAGATGAACTGCCAAAGGGCAGACAGCCTATAGAAACCTTTGCTGTTTTAGGCAAGATCAGAACACGTGCCTACAGCTTTATCAAGGACAGGCTCGAAGAAGGCAGGCAGGGTTATATCGTCTGCCCGATGATTGATGAAAACGAGATGGATTTAAAGAGCGTTACCGAATATGCAAAAGAGCTTGAAAAATATTTTCTTGGCTTCAATATCGGCGTTTTACACGGCAAGCTAAAGCCTGCGCAGAAGGATCAGATCATGCTCGATTTTAAAAATCAGAAAATCGATCTTTTGGTTTCAACAACTGTTGTTGAGGTTGGAGTTGACGTGCCTAACGCTGTAATTATTCTGATTGAAAATGCAGAAAGATTTGGTCTTTCACAGCTTCATCAGCTAAGAGGCAGAGTTGGCAGAGGCGACGCTAAGAGCTATTGCATTTTAGTAACTGACAACAACTCCCCTGAATGTGCACAGCGATTAAAGCTGATGACAAAAACCAACGATGGCTTTGTTATCTCGCAGTATGACTTAAAGCTGAGAGGTCCAGGCGATTTCTTTGGCGCAAGACAGCACGGTCTGCCGCAGATGAAGGTAGCAGATTTAGTAAACGACCTTGAGCTTTTGAAGATAACCAGACAATGCGCTGAACATATTCTGACTATGGACAAGGATTTATCAAGAGAAGAAAACCGACTTTTAAAAAGGTCTGTTGACATTCTTTTTAATTCAGACAACGCAATGAACTAAGGAAAAGCTATGAAAAACTATAAGAGCACTATTGTTGCCTGCTTTGTAGGATACATTGTTCAGGCTATTGTAAATAATTTTATACCACTTTTATTTCTGACATTTCAGAAAAGCTATGACATCGAGCTTTCAAAAATCACAATGCTTATCACCTTCAACTTTGGTATTCAGCTGTTAGTTGATATGATATGCCCGTCATTTGTTGATAAAATCGGCTACAGGGTATCTATGGTTTTAGCCCACGTATTTTCAGCCGCAGGGCTTATCTCTCTGACTATTCTGCCAAGTATCATGGACCCGTTTGCAGGGCTTTTCTTATCGGTTGTAATCTACGCTGTGGGCGGTGGCTTGCTTGAAGTTCTGGTAAGCCCTGTTGTAGAGGCCTGCCCTACCGATAACAAAGAAAAGGCAATGAGCCTTCTACATTCATTCTACTGCTGGGGACACGTTGGCGTTGTTTTGCTCTCAACCCTTTTCTTCTTTATTTTCGGCATTGAAAACTGGAAGATAATGGCGGTTATATGGGCGTTAGTACCTGCTGTAAACGCAATAGTTTTCACAAGAGTGCCTATCAATCATCTGATCGAAGAGGGTCAGAAGAGTATGACGCTCACAGAGCTTTTGAAAAACAAGGTTTTCTGGGTTATGCTTTTGATGATGATTTGCGCGGGCGCAAGTGAGCAGGCAGTAAGCCAGTGGGCTTCAACGCTCGCAGAGCTTGGTCTTGGCGTTTCAAAGGCTGTAGGCGATCTGGCAGGACCTATGCTGTTTGCAATTTTTATGGGTACATCGAGATTTATCTACGGAAAATACGGCGACAAGATTAAGCTTGAAAGCTTTATGATTATAAGCGCTCTGCTTTGTATCTTCTCATATCTTTTGATTGCGCTCTGTCCTGTTTCGTTTGTTGGGTTTATCGGCTGTGCGATATGCGGCTTTTCTGTTGGCATTATGTGGCCGGGTACATTCTCAACAGCTTCTGTTTCGCTCAAAAACGGTGGCACTTTACTGTTTGCGCTGTTAGCGCTAGGCGGTGACCTCGGCTGCAGCGGCGGTCCTACCTTTGTAGGACTTATTTCAAGCTTATTCTCTGATAATTTAAAAAGCGGAATACTTCTTGCAGTTATATTCCCACTACTTATGATTTTAGGAATTTATCTGAATAAGAAGATTAAGGCAAAAACTCAATAAAAAGCTAAAGCCCGTGAAGGAGTTCTTCACGGGCTTTATTATATACAAAAAGGTTTGTTTAGTTTTCAGTGCTTTCAATAATTCTATAAACTTTTTCTGACCAATCCCATATATCTTTACAATCATTTTCAACATAGATTGTTTTATCTATCAATCTGCTTGGTATATGCTGTTCAAGAGTTACTTTTAATTTCATTGGTACAACTATCCTGTAAACCCAATCATCAAGAATAAGCGAATCTTTGATTTTGATAGGTAAAACTCCGTCATTAATAGCATTAGGGTGTGTTTGTAATTGGTCATACTTAAAATAGAATCTAACACCTGGGTTAAAATCAACACTTAGATCATCTTCATTTGGGAATCTTCCCAAACTACGTTCCATAACCAATCTGTCTCCTGCCTGACAATTTCCCCACGAAAACATAATATATTCAAAATAATCCGCAGGATCTTTTGCAGCGTTTCGTTTTTCGCTCATCAATACTTCTACAGGAACCTGACGTGCATTTAACGCAGATAAAAGTGTACCGCTCTGAAAAATCTTTACAGCATTTTCGCACGAGGTTGTATGACATACATATTCAGTAACGCAACCTTTTCTGTAAGGGCAAGCAGTACATTCCGTCAACAATTTAGGACAAGGTACAGATAAATAGTTTTCTTTATGTTCAATGCCACAAAGAATAAACTGCAATATTCTTTCTTCACACTCTATATCACATTTTCTTCCGTATTTCTTTTCGTATTCTATGAATTCAATAATGGTTCGGATTTCCCAATCAGATATTTGCGGATAATTAGAAAGATTCTTATAAAACACGCCGTCCCATACTTCAGTACAATCAAATTTTCCAATCTTAATCAGCATATAATCACCACGTCATACTCTTGTTTTATCATCTTGTTGATTATACCAAATCCTTGTTGTAAAGTCAAACGAATACAGCTTTACATTATCATTAAAATCGCCAGAACAAAAAGTATTATTCCGCTGAGGTTTCCGAGCTTTTTATATGCGAGTTCTGACAGCTTTACCCCGATTATCAGAAGTAAAATGCCGAGTATGAATGATAGCAGAATACTTATTATTTTTGATGACAATGTCAATGAAATTCCTGCGCTCAGCCCAACACTTAGTGAGTCGGCTGACAGTAAAAGCGATAGCAAAACTGCCTCTTTGGGTGAGAGGATTTTTGAGTTATCCTTATCAGCTTTTGTTTTATCTACAAACACATCAAACAAGTAGGGCTTTTTTCTGACACTACGCACCTTTTCTTTTAGCTTATCACCGAAAAGGCTTAAAAATGCTATAACAAAAAGCAGAAAACCGCTTATGACAGACGCATTTTCTACAGGCGGCAAAAGCTCGCATAAGTAAAGCCCCACGCCTAAAAACAAAGTATTTACAAACGAAATCAGTATAACTGACAGCTTTTCAAATCTTATATTTTTTACACTCATTGAAGCTGACATAGCAAAGCTATCAACGCATACGGCTAATGCCAGCAGAATAATATCAAGCATACCTTTTCTCCTTATAGTGCTTTGATATTATATGCAAAAAAGCCCGTGAAGGTTTTTCACGGGCACTTTTATTACTTTGAAAGCTCTATTATAACTTCAACCATTTTCTCCATTGCTTCAACTGATACAAACTCATGGATACTGTGTGCATTCATATCACCTGTTGAAAGGTTAGGGCAAGGCAGGCCCTCGTAAGAAAGGCGTGCGCCATCTGTACCGCCTCTTATCGGCACAACATTCGACACTACCCCTACCTTTTCCATAGCAGCCTTTGCGTTATCGATAAGATACATATGAGGCTCTATTTTTTCCTTCATATTGTAGTAGCTATCCTTGATTTCAAGCTCAAAGGTATTTTCGCCATAAATGCTATTGAGATAAGCTATAGTATTTTTTATAAACTCTTTTCTTGCTTCAAACTTTTCTCTGTCGTGGTCACGGATAATCATCTGCACTAATGCGCCGCTTTCATTACCCGAAATATCACTGACATGGTAAAAGCCTTCATAGCCTTCTGTTGTTGCAGGGGTCTGGCTTTCAGGGAGAAGAGAAATAAACTTATTTGCCATCAAAACTGCATTTTTCATCTTATTCTTTGCAGCACCCGGGTGAATGTTTATACCGTTCACCTTGATTTTAGCGCCAGCCGCATTGAAGTTTTCATACTCGATTTCGCCAAGCTCACCGCCATCAACTGTATAAGCCTCTTTAGCAGCAAAGATTTCAAACGGAAATCTGTCAGCACCACAGCCGATTTCTTCATCGGGAGTGATACAAACCGCGAGCGCTCTGTGTGAAACCTCAGGGTTATTTACAAGATACTCGCAGGCTGTGAAGATTTCTGCAACGCCCGCTTTATCGTCGCCGCCAAGCAAGGTTGAGCCATCTGTCACAACAAGGCTCTGACCGATAAATCTGTCAAGGTATGGGAAATTTTTAGTTGTAAGAGTAGCAGATGGAAGATTTATATCTCCGCCCTCATACTTTATAACCGATGGCTTTACATTTTCGCCCGTAACATCAGGCGCTGTATCCATATGAGCGATAAAGCCAAGTGCTTTCTCCCCTTCTCTGCCCTTTGAAGCAGGCAAAAAGCCGTAAACATAGCCGTTTTCATCTAAAACTACATTTTCAAGACCGATAGCCTTGAGTTCTTCTGCTAAATCCTTTGCAAGAACAAGCTGTTTTGCGGTACTTGGAAAAGTGGAGCTGTTTTCATCAGACTGAGTATCATATTTTACATACTTTAAAAATCTCTCTAAAACGTTCATTGACATAAATCCTTTCAGGTTTTCATATTATGTAATACTATTTTACCACACTTTTTGAAAAAAAGCAAAAACCGCAGACAAAAGTCTGCGGTTTTTAAAAAGAATATTTAAGTTTTAATTATTCAAATTATTCCTTTACTGATGCGTATGTGAAGTACTTGAAGCCAAGTGGTGTTGTGAAGAAGCCTTCAAGCTTTTCTGAACACATAAAGATATCTGTGTAGTAGTAGATTGGGCAGATAGCGCCTGTTTCCATAAGGATATCTTCAGCCTGGTGCATAAGATCAAATCTTTCGTTAGCATCTGATGAAGCCTTTACCTGAGCGATAATAGCATCGTATGATTCAGCCCATGTCTTGCCGTTGTAGCCAGCAAATTCGCCGTGAGCATCTCTACCGAACTGTGTATCGTTGTTACCTGATTCTGTGATCCACATATCAAGGAATGAGATTGGGTCGTTGTAGTCGCCGAGCCAACCGTTACGAGCAACTGAGTATTCACCGTTCTTACGTGTGTTTAAGAATGTTGACCATTCCTGAACCTGTACTTCAACTGTGATACCGTAGTTACCCCATACCTGCTGGAGGTATGTAGCGATAGCTTCGTGGCCTGAACCTTCGTTTGTGATGTAAACGAGTGTTGGGAAGCCAGCTGTCTTGTTACCATCCATTGTGAACTTGCCTGATGAAGTTGCAACTTCTGAGAGGAGCTTTACAGCTTCTGCACAGTTAGCTTCGTAATCTTCAGCAGCTACACTGTAGTAACCTGAACCGTCACGGTTAACACCGTTGTTATCAATAAATTCTGAACCGTCTGGTTCTGTAAGACCCATAGCTACGAAACCTGCAGCTGGAACCTGACCAGCCTTACCGATTTCTTCACAAACGTAGTTACGGTCGATAACGAGGCTCAGAGCCTGTCTGATCTTAGCCTTTTCTTCTTCTGTGAAGCCTTCGAGAGCTGGGTCATTTACGTTGAATGAAACGTAGTATGTACCGAGCTGACCTTCTACATAGAACTGATCCTTGTATTCGCCAGTCTGTAATGAACCGATTTCATCGTTTGGAACTGAGTCGATAAAGAGGTATGAACCGTTCTTGTAGTTTGTTAAGAGTGATGAGTCATCTTCGTTGAATGCGAAAATGATCTTGTCTGATACTACTGTATCAGCAGCGTAGAAGTTCTTGTTCTTTTCAAGAACCATCTGAGCCTGTGTGAATTCTGTTACCTTGTAAGGACCGTTACCGATGTATGTATCAGCCTTTGTAGCCCATGCATCACCGTGCTTTTCAATGAGGTCCTGTCTTACAGGCATGTAAGCTGGGAATGCGCAGAGTTCAGCAAAGTATGGAACGTCAACTGTCAATACAACAGTGATCTGCTTGCCATCTTCTGAAGCTGTTACATTAAGAGCCTTCTTTTCGCCTACGAGGTTACCTTCGTCATCGTACATTGTCTGCATATCTGCATAACCGTCGATAACTTCGAACATGTAGCCGTAGTCAGCACCTGTCATTGGGTCAGCAGCTCTGTTCCAAGCGTATACGAAATCTGCTGCTGTGAGTTCCTTACCGTCACTCCACTTGAGACCGTCTCTGAGAGTGAATGTGTAAGATGTCATACCATTGTCCATCAATACACCTGTTGGGATTTCTGTTGCACACTGTGGAGCAAGAACAACCTTGCCGTTTGCATCAGGTTCCCAGCCAACGAGGCCAGTGAAGAGGTGAACAATGTAGCATGCGCCGTCAACTGCTGAGTTGAGGGCAGGGTCTACTGAGTCAGGATATGCACCAACGTTGACTACCATTGCGCCTTCGTTGTCATCCTTGCCACATGATGCGAAACACATCATACAGCTGAGCATCATTGCTGCTGCGAGCAATAAACTCAATACTTTCTTCATGATATTTTCCTCCTTAGGAATTTAAATATTAAACCCGCCGATTTGCGGGGTTAATTCAGTTTTATTCTTCAATAGCGTAGCAAGCAACGAAATGATCAGGACGGATTTCCTTGAGCTGTGGCATTTCAATAGCGCACTTTTCTGTTGCTCTTGGACATCTTGTTCTGAACGGACAGCCGCTAGGCATATGAAGAGGAGAAGGAACGTCGCCTTCGAGCTTTACACGCTGATTTGCTCTTGCAATCTTAGGATCAGGGACAGGAACAGCTGAAAGCAGAGAAATTGTATATGGGTGAACAGGGTTATGATAAATCTCGTTTGCAGGACCGATTTCGATGAGCTTGCCGAGATACATAACTGCAATTCTTGTTGAAATATGCTTTACAACCAGAAGGTCATGAGCGATAAAGAGATATGTCAGACCGAGCTTTTTCTGCAGGTCTTCAAACATATTTACAACCTGAGCCTGAATTGAAACGTCAAGCGCTGATACAGGTTCATCACATACAATAAACTTAGGGTCAACAGCAAGCGCTCTAGCGATACCGATTCTCTGACGCTGACCGCCTGAGAATTCGTGGGCATAACGGGTAGCATGCTCGCTAGGAAGACCTACCAAATCCATAAGATGATGGATTTTTTCTTCACGCTCTTTTTTGTTTGAATAGAGCTTATGAACATCCAAAGGTTCACCGATAATATCACTTACAGTCATACGAGGGTCAAGTGATGAATATGGGTCCTGGAAAACCATCTGAGCTTTCTTTCTGAAATCTGCGATTGACTTTTTGTCTTCGATACGCTGACCGTCAAACCAGATCTCGCCTGCAGTTGGCTTATAAAGGTGCAGAAGTGTTCTGCCGACTGTTGTTTTACCACAGCCTGACTCACCTACAAGACCAAGAGTTTCGCCTTCCTTGATAGAGAATGAAACATCGTCAACAGCCTTGAGCTTTAATGAGCCGAATATGCCGTTTGGTACATCGAAGTACTGCTTGAGGTTTTTTACCTCGAGAAGATTTTTATTTTCACTCATTGTTATGCATCTCCTCTACTTCAGATTCTGTCATAGAGCCATCTTCAATGGCATCCTTGAAATTATACCAACAGCTTGCAATGTGATTTTCATTGATTCTCTTTTCCTTTGCCTTGTGGCACAGACAAACCTTCATCGCATTATCGCAACGTGGTGAGAATGGACAGCCGTCAGGCATATTGAGAAGGTCAACAGGTGTACCGCCGATTGGCTCTAAGCGGTTACCCTCATCGTTAACTGATGGGATTGAACGTAAAAGACCCTTTGTATATTCGTGTCTTGGATTGTAGAAAATTTCGTCAGCTGTACCTCTTTCGCACACTTCACCGGCATACATAACGATAACCTCGTCACACATTTCAGCAACAACGCCGAGGTCGTGAGTGATAAGGATAACAGCCATACCAAGCTGCTTCTGCAAATCCTTGATAAGGTCAAGAATCTGTGCCTGAATAGTAACGTCAAGAGCAGTAGTTGGCTCATCGGCGATAAGAATATCAGGTTCACACGCGAGCGCCATAGCAATCATAACTCTCTGACGCATACCGCCTGAGAATTCATGAGGATACTGCTTGATACGCTTTTCAGGTTCGTTTACACCTACAAGTCTGAGCATTTCAATAGCTCTTTCCTTAGCCTGCTTCTTATCTCTGTCAGTATGGAGCATAATAGCTTCCATAAGCTGATTACCAATTGTGAAAACAGGGTTTAAGGATGTCATAGGGTCCTGGAAGATGATACTGATTTTATTACCACGGATTTCGTTGAGCTTTTCCTTTGGCGCACCAACAAGCTCCTGGTCCATATATTTAATGCTACCGGAAACAATTTTACCTGTACCGGCTAAAATCTGTAATATTGAGTAAGCGGATACACTCTTACCTGAGCCTGATTCGCCTACGATACCGAGCACCTTTCCCTTTTCGAGTGAGAAAGAAATGCCGTTTACCGCCTTAACTTCACCGGATGGGGTAAAGAAGGAAGTATGCAAGTCTTTAACTTCTAAAAGCTTCATATATACCCTCCCGATTATTTCTTAAGCTTAGGGTCGAATGCGTCACGAAGACCATCACCCAAGAGGTTTAATGATAAAACGATAAGACAAATTGTAACAGCTGGAATGATAAGACGATATGCATAGCTGTCAACACCGCTCAGAGCATCAGATGCAAGTGAACCCAAGCTTGGCATAGGCATTGAAACACCAAGACCTAAGAATGAGAGGTAGCTTTCTGTAAAGATAGCTGATGGGATCTGAAGAGCTGTTGAGATGATGATAACGCTTATACAGTTAGGGAGCATATGACGCTTGATGATATGAGCGCCTGATGCACCGATTGAACGAGCATTCAGAACATAGTCCTGCTGCTTGATTGTAAGGATCTGACCTCTGATAAGACGAGCCATACTTACCCAGTAAAGAAGGGCAAATACGATGAAGATACTGATCATACCTGTACCGATTTTTGCAAGGAATGTACCTTCAATATAAGGCTTTAATGTCAGATTCAGAACTGTTGAAAGAAGTATGATCATCAGAAGGTCAGGCAGAGAGTAGATAATATCTACAATACGCATCATAACAAGGTCAACCTTGCCGCCGTAGTAGCCTGAGATAGAGCCGTAAATAGCGCCGATGATCAAAACGATGATACTAGCAAAGAAACCTACTAAAAGAGAAATTCTTGTACCGTAGATAACACGGATAGCATAGTCTCTGCCGTGAGCGTCAGTACCGAAGATGTGCGGGAAAATCTTTTCGCCGTTTTCGATACGAGCCTGTTCTGTAGCACCGTATTCAAAAGGCTTTAAGTTGTTGTAAGATGAGTCAGCAGCCTGACCTGCAACAACACCAAGCTGATCTTCATAGCTGTATGGATAAAAAATTGGTCCAAAAATAGCGATAAGAACAATTATCAGGATAATAACAAGACAAGTCATAGCAATCTTGTTCTTTGAAAGTCTGCGCATACCATCCTTGAAGAAGGTTGTGCTTTCAGCCATTCTCTGCTGCATTGACTTTTCTTCATCTGTTGCCTTTTCAAAGCTCTGGAGATTGAGCTGTAAGCTTAAAGGATTTTTCTTTGGCATTTCATTGATATCTTTTTTCATTGAAAAATCCCTCCTTTATGACAAGTCGACACGAGGGTCGAAAATCTTGTAGCAGATGTCTGATAAAAGTGTCATAATAACCATGATTACAGAAAGGAAGATTGTTGTACCCATAATCATAGGATAGTCACGGTTGATGATACTTGAATAGAAATAGTCACCAACGCCAGGTACGGCAAAAATCTTTTCTACAACCAAGCTACCTGTCAAAATGTAAGCAATCATAGGGCCTACATATGTGATAACAGGAGTTACAGCGTTCTTTAATGAGTGCTTGAAGATAACCTTTGCAGGTGAAACACCCTTTGCACGAGCAGTACGGATGTAGTCCTGACCGAGAACGTCAAGCATTGAAGAACGGGTAAGACGGGTAATGTATGCCATTGGATACAAGCTCAGCGCAATAACAGGTAAAATAAGACCGTCAGCCGTTGTACCGTTTGCAGGGAAGATAGGAATCTTTACGCAAAACAGCATCAGAAGAATCGTCGCTATAATAAACGACGGCATCGCAACGCTGGCCGTTGACAGAACCATTATTACCTTATCTATAATCTTGTTGTGGAAAACCGCTGCAAGCGAGCCCAGAACAAGACCAAAAACAATAGCAATACCCGCAGCCATAAGACCGAGCTTACCTGATGTCTGGAAACCTTCTAAGATAAGGTCAGTTACATTTCTACCCTTAAGCTTGATAGATGGGCCGAAGTCAAACTTCAGTACATCCTTAAGGTATGTAACATACTGTTCCATAACAGGCTTGTCCAGACCGTATTTAGCTTCAAGCTGAGCAGTAACTGCAGGGCTAGGAGCCTTTTCACTAAGGAACGGACCGCCAGGGATTGCCTTCATAACGAAGAATGTGATTGTAATGACAATAAATATCGTAAATAACGCAAGCAAAACACGCTTAACGATATAAAGCGCCAATTTTGAATCCAAGATGTTCATCTCCTCTAACAGATTATCGCTTTAGCACGGTAAAATGCGCAAAAAGGCGCAATTCACCCACTATCGCGTGTATTTATACATTGTACCACATTTCAACTTAAAATACAAGAAAAATATTGATTTTTATTATTTTTTTGTACTTTTGCAACAGATTGTTTTAATTTTAACAATTTTATGGTCAGGTTTTTATAAAATAATGAGCTCTTTTGGGCTATTTGTAAGATTTATTGAGCCATCTTTTGTAACATATACCATATCTTCAATTCTCACACCAAATTTGTTTTCAAGATAGATACCAGGCTCAACTGTCATAATTGTACCCTCTTTCAGGATTTCCTTGCACCTTGCATTGAAATTTGGTGATTCATGAATTTCAATACCAACGCTGTGGCCAAGACCATGACCAAAACAGCCTTCGTAGCCGGCATTATAGATAATATCACGTGCTACCTTATCAATATCAAAGCAGACCTTACCTGCACACACCTGTTTTTCAGCCTCAAGCTGTGCAGTAAGTACTGTCTGATAAACATTCTTCATCTCATCGGTTGCAAAACCTACTGCAACAGTTCTTGTCATATCCGAGCGATAGCCGTTATATACAGCGCCAAAATCCATAGTAACAAAATCACCGTTTTCGATAACCTTATCAGTAGGAACACCGTGTGGCAGAGATGAGTTTTTGCCTGAAACTACGATAAAGTCAAATGAAACGCCCTCGCTGCCGAGCTTTCTCATATAAAACTCCATATCAAGCATAAGCTCGCGCTCTGTGATACCAGGCTTTATACGGGTTAATACATACTCAAAGGTCTTATCTGTATATTCCTGAGCTTTTCTGATATACTCAAGCTCCTGCTTTGTCTTTACTACTCGCATATCATCGGTAATCTTATCAAACTTATCAGAGTCAGAAACCTCAACACCGCAGAGCACATTGCAAAGAGCTGTATATCTGCCAAGAGGAGTTCTGTCTGCTTCAAGATAGAGCTTTGTAATGCCATACTTTTTGCAGAGATCTGAGATTTCGCTGTCATCACGGGAGGATAATACGACCTCACAGCTGTTTACAACGCTTTTTGCCTTTTCAATATAGCGAAAATCAATAAGAAAAACTGCGTTATCAGGGCAGATGAAAACTGAACCTTCGCTTGAATGAAAGCCAGTATAGTAAAAGCGGTTGACATCACTTATAACTAAAAAAGCTTCACCCTTCTGAAGATTTTTCTGAATAGTTTTAATTCTGTTATCAAACATAAGACTTCCTCCTGAGAATAATCTTTGTAAAGTTTATAAAAATATGCGGTAAAACTTAAAAATCCCCGTTCATAAGAACGAGGATTTCTGGCGTGCCTGGAGGGATTCGAACCCCCGACCTTTTGGTTCGTAGCCAAACACTCTATCCGGCTGAGCTACAAGCACACATCATTTAACAGTTATTGATTATATCATACATTGATGCTTTTGTCAAGCCTTTTTAAATATAAAAAAGGCACTCTGAAAATCAGAGTGCCTTTGTGTATTATTACTATCAATTATGAGAGCAACCAGCTTGCAATCTGGAATGCAGGCTTTTCACCGATAAGCTGAACTTCAACAATGTGAGTTGCTTCTTCTTCGCCTGAGTAGAGAGGAACTGATTCTAAGTAGTTACCCCATCCGCCCGGGAAGTCAGCGTCGATTGTAGCAACCTCTTGGCCGTCTACCTTGATAATAGCTGTAGCACCCTTACCGCCGATTGACTCGAAGTATACCATACCGATATTCTTAGCTGTGATTTCAAA
Organism: uncultured Clostridia bacterium; assembly: GCA_937892655.1. Taxonomy (GTDB): domain Bacteria; phylum Bacillota; class Clostridia; order Oscillospirales; family Ruminococcaceae; genus CALBJC01. The sequence continues at coordinate 20,238 of CALBJC010000110.1, forward strand.
CTTAGCGTATGACTCAGCTGCATTTACAGCCCAGCCCTTCTTGAAGCTTGAGAAACCAAATTCAAGAGTAAAGTTGCCTTCTTCCAATGTAACAACCTTGTCTGATTCACGGTTGTTGAGTGAAGCGTTAGCGTAGATATTACCTGCGTATGGCTCATATGTAGCCTCAGGCTTTGTTGTACCGAAACCTTCTGCTGATGCTACTACAGGCTCAAGATACTTCTGGATAAGCTGGCTTAAGAAAACGTGACCCTTATCGTTAGGGTGGATGTTGTCAGGTGAGATCTCCTTCCAGTCAAGGTTGCCCTTAACTACTTCAGGATAGATAACCTCACGGTAGCTGATAACAGGAATATCATAGTGCTTAGCGATAGGCTCATGAACTGTTGTAAGTGATGTGCCGTTTTCCTGAGTCATGATAATACTCAGAACTGCAGGCTGAGACTCACTTGTCAAAAGCTTATAAAGCAAGCTGTCGTATGAGTTTGTATTCTTAGCAGCGCTTGTATCGTTTACTGAGAATTCAACAAATACGATGTCAGGATTCTGAGAGATAACATCTCTGTCAGCTCTGTGAACACCGAGGTATGAGTCAGTAGCACCGATACCTGCATTTACAGTATTAACTGTAACGCCAAGAGTTTCACCGATCCATCTTGATGTCTGGTTTACATAGTTGTTGTAAGAATCTGTTGCAGATGAGCCCTGAGTAATTGAACCGCCGATGTATGCAACTGTAATCTCGCCGCTTTCCTTAGCTTCATTGATAACAGCCTTTAATCTGTCGGTATTACCTTCATTTAAAATAGCTCTTTCCATCATAGCTTCTGTAGGGCCTGCAGAAATATCAACAGGGCCTTCGTCAACAACAGGCTCTGTTACCTGGGCCTGAGTTGTTGTAGCAGCTGTAGTAGTTGTTGTTGAAGAGTTGTCAGTAGTTGAGCTTTCTTCACTGCCGCATGATGCGAGTGACAAAGCCATCAACATAGCGCACAAGAGTGCTGATAACTTTTTCATTATAGATAACCTCCAAGTAGTAAGTATAACATTATTATACTCTTATACTGAAAAAAATCAAGTAGTATTTATAAATTTTAAAAATTTATAATTTTCTAAACGTTTTCAAACTTGACAAGGCTGTATTATAAGGTTACAATAATAAAAAGACTATAGGAGGAGGATTTTTATGAATCAAATACTTATAACAGCTGATAACGAGAATTTATCATATATGGGCAGAATTGAGTTTGATAACCCTAAAGCGCCTAAGTTTTTCTACGCAGGCTCAAACGTTACTATGCGCTTTATCGGCACAGAGGTTTCAGTAAAGCTTAAAAACTACCGTTTTTATAACAAAATGGAGCTTGGCTTTCTTATCGACGGCAGAGAGGATAAATTCTCAATCGACAAGAACGATGAAGAAATTCAGATTAAAATAGCAGATGGTCTTGAATATAAAGAACATACTATTACATTATTTAAAAGACAGGATGCTACTCACTATTTTGAATTCTTCGGCTTTGTAATCGATGGTGAGGTTTTACCGCCTATGCCAAAGTATGAAAGAAGAATTGAAGTTTTTGGCGACTCAGTATCTGCAGGCGCTGTATGCGAAGCGGCTGATTATGTGGGTAAATGCGACCCCGAAAATACCGACGGTATCTATGACAACGCATGGCACTCATACGCTATGACAGTTGCAAGAAACTTCGGTGCTCAGATCCATAACAACGCTCAGGGCGGTATCGCACTTTTTGATAATACAGGCTATTATCATGCGCCAAACTATATCGGTCTTGAAACAAGCTACAATAAGCTTTGCTATTTCCCTGAATATAAATTTACTCCTTGGGATTTCTCAAAGTATACCCCTCACGTTGTAATTGTTGCTATCGGTCAGAACGACCCTCATAACGAAGGTAATCCTGACAACAATATTCACGATTCTGAATACCGCGCTAAATGGAAGGCAAAGTATAAGGAAATTCTCAGCGATTTGAGATACCACTATCCAAAGGCTACTATTATTTTAATGACAACAGTTTTAATGCACGATCCTGACTGGGATAACGCTATCGAAGAATCACGCATTGAGCTTTCAGACAGCAGAATTTATCACTATATGTTTACAAGAAACGGTGCGGCAACTCCAGGTCACCCAAGAATTGCAGAGCAGCAGGAAATGGCCGAGGAACTCACCCGATTCATTTCAAATCTTCCATACGATGTATGGGCTGAATAAGATTTCAAGGCTTCTGATATACAGAAGCCTTTTTTATGCTCAAAAAATCAAGAATTGCAAAAGTTTGTGATTTATAATATAATTACAATAACGTTATTGAAATCAAAAGTAAGAAAGAAGGTGTATGCTTTGAAAAATCTCTGTGTTTTAGTCGACGCTCTTGAGATAATCGAGGAGAATATCTGCGATGAGATTTTGCAGGAAGATATTGCTGCTGATTGCTACTGTTCATTATCATCACTGCAAAAGCTTTTCAGATACTGTTTTCATATGTCGCTTGGCGATTACATTTCAAGAAGAAAGCTCACACTGGCTGCAAATGATCTTGTAAACAGCGAGGAAAATATTCTTGATATCGCAGTAAAATACGGCTACAACTCTGCCGAGGTTTTCACCCGTGCTTTTCGCAAGGTATGGCATACTACGCCTTCACAGTTTCGGAAAAATCACAAGTTTTCAGGGCTTTACCCTAAACTTTCATTCAGCTTTGACGGAGGTAGCGTAAATATGAAAAAACAGTTTGATATTACTATGCTTTATGACTGCTTAAAGAGCAGACTCGGAAAATACATTCTCGCATTCGATATGAAAAACCTTATGGTTATAAATGACACATACGGTCACGAGGCCGGTGACAAGGCAATTTTAGAATGTCTGCACAGACTTGAGGGTATCACAGATGATGATATGCTGATGTTTAGAATTGGCGGAGATGAATTTGTAATTGTTACAAATACCGACAGCAAGGATGACGTTTGCGCCCTTTGCGACAAAATCATTTCACTCAACGGTAAAACTATAAATCACAGCGGTACAGATATTCCTGTAGCTATGAGCGTTGGTGCTATAAAGATCGAAAACAGAAATGTTCGATATGGCGACTTATTTACTCAGCTTGAAACCGTTGCAAGAGACGCTCGTATCAAAGATAATGAAAACGACAGCTATACTGTTTTATTCAGATAAGAATAATCCCGCAGAAAAATTTCTGCGGGATTATTTACTTTTTATCCATAAGCTGATATAATATTGATATAACATTACATAAATCCAGTTAATATCGGGAGTGATAAAATGCTTTCAAACTTAGAATACTGTAAGAGCTTTTACTATGTTGTAAAATTCGGTTCAATTACTGCGGCGGCCTCTGCTTTATATATCTCTCAGCCCGCTGTCAGCTTATCTATTCAGAAGCTTGAGGATGAGCTTGGCTGTAAGCTGTTTACAAGAATGGCAAGGGGCGTCAGACTTACCCCTGAGGGTGACGCTTTTTTTAAGCATATTGAAAAAGCCTTTGACGAAATTGAAAGCGGCGAGCGAGTTTTAAGGGATATGCTCAACTTTGAAAGCGGTGAAATAATCATCGGCGCTTCAGATATGACTATGAGATACTTTCTTCTGCCGCATCTTGAAAAATTCCATCATCTGTATCCTAAAATCAAAATCACCGTTTCAAACGCTCCTACCCCTGATACTATCGCATCACTCAAAAGCGGCAAGATCGATTTTGGCGTAGTTTCAACCCCTTTTTCCGGCAGCGATGATTTAGATACAATAAAGGTTGGAGAACTAAATGACATATTTGTTGCAGGCGAAAAGTATAAGTTTTTAATGAACAAAAAACTCTCGTTTGAAGATTTGGCAAAGCTCCCTATTATATGCCTTGAAAAGAACACTTCAACCAGAAAAGCGACAGATGAATTTTTGCTTTCAAAAGGAGCTGAGTTATCCCCTGAATTTGAGCTGGCGCAAAGCGACCTTATAGTAGAATTTGCTCAGAGAAATATGGGTATAGGCTCAGTTGTTGACCTTTTTGCAAAAGAGGCTATCGAAAACAAAACTCTTTTCAGACTCCAGCTTGAAGAAAATCTGCCGACAAGAAATATAGCGATTGTAAAAACAAACCGCCGCCCTGTTTCAAAAGCAGGACAGCGACTTTTAGAAATTATCGGAATTTAATTTATAATGATACCGACCTTTGCATACGCTTTTACCAAAACCTCACGGGATATCGGGTAAATAGCGGTTTTAGCTATAATGTGGTCGGTATTTCTTTTGCTTTCAACCGAGTAAAAGCGGATATAGTTTTCCTGATAATCAGAATCAGTATAGTATACCGCTTTTAAATACTTTGATTTCAAGGCGTAATAATTTACAGGAGTAAGCGACAACAGAGCTTTATCAGAAGCCTTGAGCTTTGACTCAACCTCTGAAATATCCTCATAAACATAGTTTACCTCTTTGAATTTCAGCTGACGGACAACCTTTTCAAGCGGTAATTCTGCCTCAGTATTCTTTTTTAAAAAAGAGAACAATCCCATAAATTTCACCTCATAAAGAGTATATCATAAATTAAATATTTTTGCAACAAAAAACCGCTCTCATAAAGAGAGCGGTTTAATTTGCATTTTAATTCAAATCAGAGCTATAAATTATCTCTTCTTTGAAGCAACAAGAGCAGCACCAGCAAGTGTAGCTACTGCG
>CALBJC010000111.1 GCA_937892655.1 uncultured Clostridia bacterium
GTTGCCTAGCTTTTATTATTATGTGATGAACCCTATCGGGCAAAATTTAAAACTGGAAGTTTTAGGAGAGGAGTTTGAGGAGAACCCTTTTCTAAAAGGGTTTTCCTCAAGGGCATCTGTAGACACTTTTGCAAGGCTACTACCCTTATCCTACGGGATTTTGCACTACTCCTATGAACATCGGGCAGCCTGAGTCTGATTTGATAATAAAGATGAATGGTCTGTCAAGAACAAAATCGACCTCTTCATCAGGTGGTGCGCCTGCGCCGCACAGCGACATATCAACATAAGAGCCTGCCTCAACGCCCTCTTCATCTATCTTTACTCTTACCCCGTGCTTTACAGCGGTTATGGCGATGTCAGGGGTAGAGGTGACAGGCGTAAAATCAGCCTTTGAAAATTCAAACATACTCTCAACGCCGAGTGCTTTGAGCCCGTCGATCAAATCCGCATTATATGAAATATCAAACTTCGGTACTGTGCGGTTTACAATAAGGTAGCTACACTTTTCCCAGTTGTAGCTCTGCTTTTGAGTCATAAAGCTGATAGCCTCAGAGTCTGCTAACAGGTCATCTGTTGTGTATTCTTCATCAGGAAGGATAAATACCATATTGCTGTCAAAGCCAATGCGCTGCTCTATCGCTGAAAACTTGTCTCCATAGTAGTAATTCTGCAATTCAGAGCTGTTCATATATTCACATTCTACCTCGCCGTCTTTTGTGTAAAACGGTGCGGTAGTATTATTTTCAGCTCTGTATTCATTGCCCCATCTGCCCTTGAAATAAAGGGTAGTTACAAGCTCCATAACCGAGTCAGAGGAGATTTCAAGCTCTGATATCTGCGAGTCTAAAAATCCGTTTGTCTGCTGTGAGATCCAGCCGCGCAACGCTGCCGAGTAATCCTTGTCAGAAGGGCTTCCGTAATATGTGCTTGTGTAGTAGTTGTCAGCAAGCGCTAAAAGCGTATCATCGTTGTATGAAATATTATCATTAAGCCATACCGAGCTTGCCATATGAGAGGTTATAAGCCCGTCATCGCTGTAGGTAGCTGTCCATACAGCGTTTGAATTTTCTCTTAATTGCTCTAAATCTTCAGAGCCTGTAAGCTCTAAAATTTCCTTTTGTGTATCGCCGTTTGATATTTCAGCGCACATACCAAGCGCTACATATAAGTTTGCAGGTGAAAACAGCTTGTTTTCATCGCCTGATAAAAACTGTGGCAGAGTCTTTTCATAAAAGGCAGAAATATCAACGTCAGCATAAGCGCTTTGTTGCTCGTTTTTTTCTACCCTCCATGCTCTGTAGCCCTCATCGTCGTTGTAGTCAGAAGGATACTGCGCCATTTTCGGATACTGTGCGGTTACAAGTGAATATCCGTTTGGCGAAACTGTAGCACCGCTATTGCCACCGCCGCCTGAAGCTGTAAGATCATCATTCTGTGATAACATTAAAGCACCTCCTCCGACGAGCGCGAGGCACGCTGCCGCAGCACCTATTTTTACAAGGGGCGATGCCTTTTTTACAGCCTTTTTATCGGCGCTTTCTATAGCCTCATCATTTATAAATTCCATAGCGTCCAAGAGCTTCTGAGTGTTATCTTTATTATTTGTACTCATCCTTCAAAGCCTCCATAAGTTTCTTTTTTGTTCGCATAGCGCTCATTTTCGCCTTACCCTCAGAGCAGGAAAGCTTTTGTGCAATTTCCTTGTAGGAATAGAAATAAAAGTATCTGAGTATAAAAATGTTTTTGTCAGATAGCTTCTCACCTGAAAGAAAGCTGTCGATAAACTGCCCTAATTCCTTTGCTTCAACAGCGTCAAAAATGTTTTCACTGCCCGAAAGCTCACTTTCAAGCTCATCGTAAGCCTCTTTTACAGCGTCGCGCTTTTTGGCGCTCTGAGCTTCAACGCGCTTGAGCGAAAGGTTTCTCACAACCTTTGCAAGGTATGCCGAAAGCGACTTTGGAACTAAAGGGGGAATAGCGTTCCAAAGTGCTAAATACGCATCATTCTCAACCTCTTCGCAGTCACTGTGAGATGTGAGAATATTGCGTGCAATAGTGTGAAGGTATGCTGAATATTTTTCTTTTGTTCTCTCTATTGCCTGTTCATTTTTATCAAAAAACAGCTCAATTATCTGCTTGTCATCCATAATGTTGTCCCCCTTCTGATTATATAGTACGATAAAATTTATCAAAAGTAACAGAATACCGAAATTTTTCTTTTTATATAAGTATAGCACATCAATGCACAATGCACAATGCATAATTTAAAATCCAAAAACCGTAGGGGCGTACCCCGCAGTGCGTATATTATCAAAATTGTAGGGGCGAGCATTGCTCGCCCGCCCCGTAGTGCGTTTGTGCGTGCGGCGTAGGCGTGATTTTTATGTTTCGCGGTGCATTGTGCATTGTACATTGAATAATCCGCAATATTTGCACAGCCATTTCGACAATTATTGCGCATTGCAAAATAGGGCCACTTATGCTACAATAAATACAACGGCAATGTAGAATTTATGGTAGGTGAATAATTTGATTATAGATAAAAGGCTTCTCACAGCGTCGGGCTTTGTAACGCGCGGAGGCGTTGCGGTCGATGTAGGTACCGACCATGCGTATCTGGCGGTTTACCTTGTAAAAGAGGGCATCTCAAAGCGCTGTATTGCCTGCGATGTGGCACAAGGTCCACTCGCGGCGGCTAAAAAAACCGTTGAAGAAAATATGCTCTGTGATAAAATAGATGTTGTGCTCTCTGACGGGCTTGACAGCGTTTTGAGTGATGGTGTTACAGATGTTATTATGTGCGGTATGGGCGGCGAGCTGATTGCTGATATTATCGCCCGTGCTGAGTTTTTAAAGGGCGACATCAACATTATTGCCCAGCCTATGACAAGGGCAGATTTTTTCAGAAAATGGCTTTATGAAAACGGCTTTGAAATCGTGGCTGAAAAGGCTTGTTCGGTTGACAGATTTGTATATTCTGTAATGAATATCAGATTTTGCGGTGAAAAAAAGACGGTTGATGATTATTTTGCAACTGTAGGTAAGCTCGACTTATCTGATAGTATGTCAAAGGCGTATGTAAAAGAAAAGGCGCAAAGGATGATTACCGCTGCAAACGGTATGATAAAATCTCTTGATAAAAAAGCGCAAGGGGCGGATTTATTATCCCTTGCAAACAAACTTTTAAAGGATATAGGTGAA
>CALBJC010000112.1 GCA_937892655.1 uncultured Clostridia bacterium
CGACACGGCAGACGAAGCTGTTATCAATCATCTTCATCAGCTTGGTGTGAAGGTTATCGCCCTCAGATGTGCAGGATTCAACAACGTTGACGTTAAGGCAGCATTTGGGAAAATACACGTTTTGAGAGTTCCAGCATATTCCCCTTACGCAGTTGCTGAACACGCAATAGCGTTGCTTCTTACCTCAGTAAGACGGATACACAAGGCTTACATCGTTCAAAGGACTTCAATTTCAGCTTATCAGGACTTACAGGGTTTGACCTTTACGGAAAAACCGTTGGGGTTATAGGAACGGGAAAAATCGGAAAAATATTTATAAATATCTGCCGTGGGTTTGGAATGAAGGTTTTAGCTTATGATAAATTTCCTGCCCCTGACCTTGAGGATGGCGAAAACATCAGATATACAGATTTAGATGAGCTTTTTCAAAACAGCGATATCATCTCTCTTCACTGCCCGCTAACTGAGGATACTCATCATATCATTGATGCTTCATCTTTAGAAAAATGCAAGAAGGGCGTTGTAATCTTAAATACATCAAGAGGCGCTTTAGTTGACGCAGAAGCACTTTTAGCGGGTATCAAATCACGCAAGGTTGGTGCTGCTTGTCTTGACGTTTACGAAGAAGAATCTGACTTTTTCTTTGAGGATTACTCAGGACACATTATGGAAGACGATACTCTTGCAAGACTCATCTCAATGCCTAATGTTATCGTTACATCACATCAGGCGTTTTTGACAAATGAAGCGCTTTCAAATATAGCACAGACAACTATTGATAATATCCTGCAGCTTGCAAAAACAGGTCAATGCCCAAATGAGCTTTGCTTTATAAAGGGTCAGGCAGTAGACTGCAAGGACGGAAAATGCTTTACAGATAAGAAATAGTTAAAAACAGCGGGACTTTAATTCCCGCTGTTTTTCTTAAATATTTCGTATTGAAAAAACATAACCTCTATGCTATAATATCGGTATAATTTTATGTATATGGAGAAATGTTTATGGGTATTTTCAGAAAAATCCTGATTGCGGCTTTGCCTTTTATGGCAGTTTGTATGCTATGCTCCTGTGGCAAGGACAGCAATAGCACAGATACAGATTCTGTTACAGACACAAGCTCATCAGTTGAGCAAACAACCGACAATCAGTCCGTTCAAAGTCAGGCTATGGCTACTGTCTATATCAACACAGTAAGCACCGATTCTGACGCTATAAACTTTGTTACAAAGCCTGTTTCAGGTCACGTTTCATCTCAGATAGCTTCATGGACTCCGAATTACGTTATGCCGCCTGAGCCATATTATGAGCCTTGTACTGTTACTTTAAACGACAGTGAAGGCAATGTTTTACTTGACTCACTTACTGCAAATGTAAAGGTAAGAGGCAACTGGACCACAAACTATGAGAAAAAGCCATTGAGAATCAAGTTTGATGAGCCTCAGAATATGCTTGGCTTAAATGACGGCGCAGATATGAAAAACTGGCTTTTACTCGCTGAATACAAGGACCGTTCAATGCTAAGAAACAAAACAATCTTCTCGATTGCAAATGAGCTTTATGCAGAGGACGGCTACTACTGTACAGACGCTGAATTTGTTGAGGTTTATATCAACGATCAGTACTGGGGCGTTTACCTTCTCGCCGAACAGCAGCAGATAAACAAGGACAGAGTTGATATCACAGAGGCCGAAGAAGGCTATGAGGGTACAGATATCGGTTATTTCCTGGAGTTTGACGGATATTTCTATACAGAAGATGAGCTTCAGCGCTTCCACGTTGACTACAATGATAACGCACCGCTTACCCCTTATGACGGTAGTGGCGGCGGAGGCAGAACAAGCACCTGCTTACCCGAAAAGAGATCCTTGCAAGGATGTAGGCTTTACTATCAAGAGCGATATTTACAGCGAAGCACAGCGTGACTTTATTGCAAACTTTGTAAACTGCGTATACAAGATTATGTATGAAGCGGCTTACAACGATGTAGCTTATGTTTTCAACTCCGATTACTCAGCTATTGAAATCTCAGAGGATATAACTCCTCAGCAGGCTGTTGAGGCGGTTGTTGATACAAAGTCACTCGCTTTGGCATACATCATCAACGAACTCGGCTGTGACGCTGATATTTACTGGTCAAGCTTCTTTATGAGCGTTGACTTTGGTCCTGACGGAAACAAAAAGCTCACATTTGAAGCTCCTTGGGACTTCGACTCAGGCGTTGGCAACAAGGCACGTTGCGAAACGGGCAGAGGCTTCTACGCTTCAAATATTGTTCCTGACGTAAACGGTGGTCCATACCACGGCGGTGAATACGAAACAGTAAACCCATGGCTTGTAGTTCTCGCTTATGAAGACTGGTATCAGCAGATTATCAAGGAAAGCTGGACAGAGGCTTATGATAACGGTGTATTTGACAGAGCGCTTGAGATGATTGAAAATGATAAAATCGCATACGCTGATGCATTCACTAGAAACTATGACCGCTGGTCAAATATGCAAAGAGGCAACGAAATCGAATCTGAGCTTTGCTTTAAGGCAAAGGCTTGTCTTACTCACGAGGCAGCCGCAAACTACCTCAAGGAATGGCTGACTACAAGAATCGGTTTTATGAACGAACACTGGCACTTATAAGATTATTTACAATCAAAGAAAGACCTCCGACTTAAAGATATGTCGGAGGTCTTTTAAATTATCAGGAATATTACTGTGCATCTATTCTCTGTGAACCGGTTGGGTTAGTAATTGAATAGCCTACATTTACAAGGTGGTCTGCAACACGCTCAAGACCTAATACAAACGATGAGTAGTATGGGCTGACTGAAGCATTACAGCTGCCATCGGCAAGACGTGCAAAATGCTTTGCCATAAGATCCTTTTTCATAGCGTCTACGCTCTGCTCAAGAGTTGTAAGCTCTGAAAGCTCCTCTTTATTGAGGTTTTCAAACGCATCCTTTGAAATTGAGAACATCTGCATGATTCTGTCACGCATTTCGCTGATACCCTCTTTTGCACTACTTGAGAATGAAATACCCTTGCTATGCATTTCAATGCCGATTTCGTGGAAATTTTCAGCGTGGTCACCGATACGTTCAAGGTCATTGAGAACATGAAAATACGAACCGATTACTTCTTCATCGCTTGCTTCAACATAGCCTGAAAGCTTGATCAAAAACTGCGTGAGTTCACTGTTTGTAAAGTTTATTATTTCTTCATTTTTCTTGATTTTTTCACCGTTTTCACTTGAACCTGTTTCGATTGACAGGAATGAAAGATTGATGTTTTCACGAACAAGATTGAGCATATAGTCGATTTCCTTCTTAACCTGCATAAGCGCAACAGGTGGCATTGAAAGAAGTCTGTCATCGACAAATTCAAGTGTAAGCTCTTCTGTCTGTTCTGTCTTATCCTTGATAATAAGAGTAGAATACTTTACAAGCTGTTTTACAAATGGCAAGAGAAGCAGAGTTGTAGTTACGTTGAAGATAACGTGGAACAATGATACTCTCATCTGTAATGACATAGGATCACTACCCGGGAATACAGACACAAGCAGATTTACTACAGGCTCTTTGAATATCCAGATAATTGCAGCGAATGCTATACTACCTACAACATTGAAGGTAAAGTGAATAAGCGCTACTCTCTTTGAGTTTGCGTTTGCGCCTACTGATGCCAAAAGCGCTGTTACACAAGTACCGATATTTGCGCCAAGAATAATAAACAACGCCAAATCAAGCGGTAAAACGCCTGTACCAACCATTGTGATAACAACACCCGTTGCCGCTGATGAGCTCTGAATGAGAGCTGTAAAGATGACACCTACCAAAATCATAAGCGGTGGAAAATCTATCACCTTGAAAATATCAGTAAAGATACTCTCTACTATAGGATTACCAAATGCCTGCTCACTGCTCATAATGTTAAGACCAACGAAGATAAGACCAAGGCCTGAGCACAAAAGACCCGCAAGCTTTATCTTTTCTTTCTTGAAAAATCCCATCATTACGCCGGCAAAGGCTAAAAGATACATAGCCAAATTAAAATAATCATTTTTAAGTGAAACCAGAATACCCGTTACTGTAGTACCGATGTTTGCACCCATAATAATAGGGGTTGCCTGCATAAGAGTCATAACACCTGCGTTTACAAGACCGATAACCATTACAGAGGTTGCCGATGAGCTCTGGATAATAGCAGTAACGCCCGCACCAATTCCGACGCCTGAAAAACGGTTGTTACTGATTTTTTCGAGAAGCCTTTTCATACCTGAGCTTGCGCTCTTTTCAAGAGCATCGCCCATAAAATTCATACCTACGATAAACACACCTACACCCGCTAAAAGCCAGATAAGACTTTCAATGAGTTTTCCAATATCGCCTGATGATACCATAAATTTACTCCTTTAATACTTCTTGATCGACTGTTTGTTTTCGTATGAGAACGGGTCTATCATCAACACCCATCCAGCGTCATTATAACACAGAATTCGGTTAAGATATAGTAAGATTTGCAAATTCTAAAAACTAATATTTTTACCGCATTTTTCTTTGAAAATTTTTATGAAAAAGCACAAAATTTAGTAGATATAAAAAACCGACGGAATAATTTTCCGTCGGTTTTTTTACTACTTGTTGGTTACAGAATGGCAATGGATATAAAATTCTTCCTGACTTGGCTGCCAGGCTTTTTCCTTTTTGGGAAATCTCTTTTCATATTCCTCCAAAGCCTTTTCGTCTTTTGATTTTTCATCAAATGAGCTACCATAGTATGTCCACTTTCTGCCGTTCAATACATCGGGTACAAGCTCTTTTAGCATCATAGCCATCGGGCAGAAACCGCCTTCTAAATAAACATTATACTTTACACAGCTTTTAAATCCACGGGAAACATAGTTTGACGGATTGCCAAAGATAATAATAGTATCATAGCCCATCTCAACAGCTCTGTCAAAGGTATAATTAAGAAGCGCCTTTCCGTAGCCTTTTCGCTGATAATCAGGATGTACGCATAAAGGGCCAAAGGATATTACAGGCTTTATATTGCCCTGTTCATCAACAAGCTTTGATTTTGTATACATAACGCTTGCGATTATTTTACCGTCAAGCTCGATAACATAATCAAGCTGAGGGATAAAGTCCTTATGGTCTCTCATAGTGTGGATAAGAAAATGCTCGTTACAGCCGGGAACATACAAATTCCAGAACGCCTCACGCGCTAAAGTCTCAACCTCTGCGTAGTCATTTTCTGTTTCAAGACGAATGATATAGTTTTTGTTCATTGTTTTTTCCTCCATTAAATCGTGATTTTTTCAAAAAACACGGGAGGGTACTTGATAACAGCAGGTAAACCTCCCGTTTACGCTACTATTGCCTTTCTAGATTTTTTCAAACAACAATCCCCTTTAAGTATTTTCAAATCTTCCGATTTGTATTATGATTATAGCATAATCTATAGTATTTTTCAATAGCATTTTATCATTCGGATGGCATTGTATTGCTATATACATTTATGGCTGTGTATGCTACAATTTTAAAAATTTGAAGCAGGAGGCAAACAGGTATGATCAACTCTATTAATAACGCTTATAATCGTATTATGAGCTTGGAAAAGCAAAGTAACAAACTCACATCAGATATCACTAGCAAAGAAAAAGAAGAAAAAAATACTAAGTGTGACGTTATTGAGATTTCAAAAGAATGTTTGCAACAGCTTCAAAATCAAAAGGATTCATCAGTAAACACTATCGATGAAGAAACAACACTCGAAAACGCTACTCAACAAACCGAAGAATTAAAAAGTGCAGATGAATCTGAAAAGCCAGAAGAAAGCCCTGAAGCAACTTCAACAGGAACATCAATGGGGATAAACGCAGGTAAACTTGCAAGAAAGCTTGCTGCTGCAAAAACAAGAGAGCAAGTCCAGGCTGTTATGCAAGAAATCCGACAGGATATAGACGAATGTGAAGCAGGTAAAGCACAAGGTGCAACTGTAGATGAATCAAGTCTGAAGGCTGCACAGAATCTACTGAGTCAGGCAAGTCAGAAAATGAGTCAGGTTTCAAACCGCCAAACAACACCTGAAGAAGATATGGCATTTTTAATGGCAGGCTTGATGTAATTTTATTATAACAAAAACGGCAGTTCTCTTTTGAAAACTGCCGTTTCATTATGGTGCGGGTGACAGGACTTGAACCTGCACGGTGGTGCCAATAGAACCTAAATCTATCGCGTCTGCCAATTCCGCCACACCCGCATATTAAATCTTAATTGCAAACCCAAATGTGGTGGAATTTTTCACACACACGCCTGCATATTAAGCTTTGCTGTTCACACAGCTTTTTTATTCTATCAAAAATACTGTGTTTTGTCAAGCCGTTTTTTTGTCAGGTTGTGGTGTAGAATTGAATTTGTTTTCATCTGATTTCGTCTGATTTTAATTCCCTTTTCTTCTCATTTATCAGTTTATGGAAAATTGATACAAAATTTTCTGTATTAATAATTTGTAAATTGTAAGATTTGATATTGACATCAGCTTGTAGTTTTGATATAATAATTAAGCAATGTTGATGTGCATCACGATGGGCTATAGCCAAGCGGTAAGGCAACGGACTTTGACTCCGTCATCCCGATGGTTCGAATCCATCTAGCCCAGCCAACATTTTTTCAAAAGCATTGGGGCATCGCCAAGTGGTAAGGCATTGGACTCTGACTCCAACATTCCCAAGGTTCGAATCCTTGTGCCCCAGCCAATAACTTTTAAACCGCTTTGAGTAATCAAGGCGGTTTTTGTTTTTAAAAAAACGGCGTAAAATCGGGATTT
>CALBJC010000113.1 GCA_937892655.1 uncultured Clostridia bacterium
TGGTTTATACACCATCAGGCAAAAAAGATGATGCGCCTGATGTTGAATTTACCGATATAGATACAGTGCTCAGAAATTCTGATTTTATTACCATTCATTGTCCTCTTACAGATAAAACTGAAGGACTTATCAACAATGAATTTATCAGTAAGCTCAAAGACGGTGCTTGCGTTATCAACACTGCCCGCGGTGGTGTTGCAAATGAAGATGATATTGCAAATGCGCTTAAATCAGGTAAGCTTTCCTGCTACTGCGCAGACGTTTTATCAACAGAGCCACCTAAAAGCGATAATCCCCTTCTTACTGCCCCAAACTGCTACATAACCCCCCATATTGCATGGGCAGCTTATGAAACAAGGCTTCGTCTTATGGGTATTCTTGAAGGAAATGTCAAGGCATTTCTCGAAGGTAATCCCACTAATGTAGTTAACTAATTAATTATATTGGAAATTGAACCATTTTTTTCAATTTTATTGTTATATTTTATTGCATTATGACAAAACTTAAAAATATAAGTTAAAATTATGTCAAAGTTCTTGCATTTATTCTATTTTGTGTTAAAATGTTAGAGGTTAAAAATAAACTAACAAAAAATATTTGGAGGTAATTCAAATGTCAGTTAAAGTTGCAATTAACGGTTTCGGTCGTATCGGCCGTCTCGCATTCCGTCAGATGTTCGGCGCTGAAGGTTACGATGTAGTAGCTATCAACGACCTTACAAAACCCTCAATGCTCGCTAACCTTCTCAAGTATGATACAGCTCAGGGTGGTTACTGCGGCAAAATCGGCGAAGGTCTTCACACAGTTGAAGCTGACGACGAAGCAGGTACAATCACAGTTGACGGCAAAACTCTTAAAATCTACGCAATGGCTAACGCAGCTGAACTCCCCTGGGGCGAAATCGGTGTTGACGTTGTTCTCGAATGCACAGGCTTCTACTGCTCAAAAGATAAGAGCATGGCTCACATCAACGCTGGTGCAAAGAAAGTTGTTATTTCTGCTCCCGCAGGTAACGACCTCAAGACAATCGTTTTCTCTGTAAACGAAGATACTCTTACAGCTGATGACCAGATCATCTCTGCTGCTTCTTGCACAACAAACTGCCTTGCTCCTATGGCTAAAGCTCTTAACGATTATGCTCCCATCCAGAGCGGTATCATGAGCACAATCCACGCTT
>CALBJC010000114.1 GCA_937892655.1 uncultured Clostridia bacterium
ATGAGTATCCATATCGCTGGCAGGGAAAAGGTCAGGAGCTGTGTTAGACTGAACGTAGTTTGCAAGGTCTGTAAATCTTGAATCCCAGTTTGTCTGAACCCATTCAATCTTACCGCCATACTTTGTTTCAAACAAAGCGAGGTTCGGCGGCATTACCGCGCCCTCAGTTGTCGGGTTGATGTCGTAGTGAGCAAGCCACTTTACTGTCTTGTTGGCAAGCTCTACGTCAGGTAAAGCATCGCCAATGTTTTCAACTACATCATCGATAGCTGCCTGGTCTTCTGAATTAAGAGTAGCAGCGGTTGTTGTTGTCTTTGTGCCGCCATCGTTGCCGCAGGCTACACAGCTGAGTACAGTTGTCATGGCAAGCGCGCCTGCGAGAATTCTTTTTGTAAGATTCATATTCATATCCTCCTTAATGTTACCTTACAAAGTCAACTTTTTTAAGTTAACTTTCTTAATTTTTAGGCTAAGCACATTATAAGGATTTCCAAAAAAAGAGTCAATGAACATAATGCAATATAAATTGCGCACTTATTTGGATATTAAGAACAAAACCTTTAATAATTTAATTTTTTGGGCTTTTGTAAACGTTGACAATGCACCTGAATATTCAAAATTTTAATGTGAATTCAGAGCGCGTTTTTGCTCGCAAACCGCGTAGAATAGGCGTTTGACATTCATTTTTCAAAACTCGATTACAAATTTAAAAGTCGCAAAATCTGCTCTTAAAGGTCAAGAAGCATCAGAACCACATCAGAGGCGATCTGTTCATTCACCCCTGCGATTTTCATAATCTCCTCAACGGTTGCTTCTTTTAAAAGTTCTTTTGTTTTATAGTGAGCTAAGATCGCCTGAGCTTTTTTAACTCCGATACCTTTTATTTTTGTCAGCTCTAATTCGTAAAGTGACTTTGAGCGTTTTTTCTTCTGATAGCTGATAGCAAATCGGTGTACCTCATCCTGAATCTGAGTTAAAAGCATAAACGCCGATTTATGCTTTGAGATTAAAATCTCTCTGCCATCTTCATCAACGATACCTCTTGTTCTGTGATTTGAATCTTTCACAAGGCCGTATACAGCACAGCTTACGCCCAGCTCTCTGATAACGGGCAATACTGCCGCTACATGACCCTTACCGCCATCCAGAAGCACTAGATCCGGCATTTTTGAGAAATACTCATCATCCTTCTGATGATAATGGGTAAATCGCCTTGACAAAACCTCGCGCATACAGGCATAGTCATTCTGCTCGGCAACTGTTTTGATAGAAAAGCGCTTATAGGCTTTTTTGAGCGGTCTGCCGTTTTCAAAAACCACCATGCCCGCCACCATATCGCTTGACGCTAAGTTTGAAATATCATAGCATTCGATATATTCGGGAGTATTTTTCATGCCGAGCGCCTTTGCAAGCTCTTCTAAGGCGGTAACCTCACGCTTTGTTCTGCCTACCTTGTTTGCAAGATACTCTGTTGCGTTATTCTTTGCAAGCATCATAAGAGAAAGAGGCGCACCTCTTTGCGGAGATGACAGCTTTACTGCTCTTTTTGCACGCTCACGTAAAAACTGCTCGCAAAGCTCCATATCAGCGCAAGGTTCATCTATTAAAACTTCAGGCGGTATATCATCCTTATCAGAATAATACTGCAAAAGAAAGCTCTGACGCATAGCGCCTGACTCTTCAATTTCGCCAAGCATAAAATCGAGCTTGTCAAAAAGTCTGCCACCACGATACATCAAAACCGACGCTGCCGCCTGAGTAGTATTCTGAGATACGGCGATAATATCTGTATCTTTAACACCCGTCTGCACCATCATCTGCTTTTCAGCCGCTTTTTTGATAGCCACTATTCTGTCACGAAGCTTTGCCGCCTGCTCAAACTGAAGATTTTCAGCCGCTTCATTCATAGCCTGAGTCAATCGCTCGCAGGAAACTGCGCTGCCGCTTTTTATATATTCAACAGCCTGATTTACAATATCTCGGTATTCATCCCTTGGAATTTCACCAGTACAAACGCCCATACACTGCTTGATATGATGGTTAAGGCAAGGACGCTGTTTTTTGAAATCCTGTGGGAACTTTCTTTTGCAGGTAGGGAGTTTAAAAACCTTGTTAGCCTCGATAACCGACTGGTTTGCCGTAAAGGTTGATGTATACGGACCTATGAATGTACCCTCACCGTTTTTCTGAAGCTCAAAGGTGATTCTCGGGTATTCTTCATCAGAAACTTTAATGTAGCTGTAGCCCTTTGAATCCTTGAGAAGAATATTGTATTTCGGAGTATTCTGCTTTATAAGGCTGCATTCCAGAACGAGTGCTTCAAACTCGCTGTTTGTAACGATAAAGTCATAGTCAAAAACCAAAGACACCATTTTCCAAACCTTTGGCAGATGGTCCTGACCCGCCCTGAAATAGCTGGTCACTCTGTTTTTGAGATTTTTAGCTTTACCGATATAGATGATCTTACCCTGCTTATCTTTCATAAGATAACATCCCGGAGAGGTTGTAAGGTTTGAAGTTTTTTCTCTCAGATATGGTATTCTCGGGTTATGCTGCTCTGTTATATACATAGGTCTCACCTCCGCTTAATATATTGTATACCCAAATTCTTAATATGTAAAGAAAAAGCTCAAAAAAACTAGACAAACTATAAAAAATAGTATATAATAATAAAATAGTATATTATTATGAGTTATTGTACTCTTTTTTCACTGAAAGGATTAAATAAATGAGAGTAATCACAGGTTCAGCCAGAGGTAAAAAGCTCTTTTCTCTTGAAGGGCTCGAAACCAGACCTACCTCTGATATGGTAAAGGAATCTATATTTTCTATAATACAGTTTGACGTAGCAGGGGCATCTGTTCTCGATTTGTTTGCAGGCTCAGGTCAGCTCGGAATTGAGGCTTTAAGCCGCGGCGCTGAGCATTGTGTTTTTGTTGACGAAAACATTAAGGCTATTGAAATAGTAAAGCAGAATTTAAATCATACAGGCTTTATGTCAAAAAGCCGCGTTGTAAGAATGGATAGCATCGACTTTTTGAAATGTGCAAAGAAGGGTATAGATATTGCACTTTTAGACCCGCCTTACAATATGGGGATTCTGCAGAAGGCTCTGCCTTTGGTTGAAAGCATTATGTCAGAAAACGGCATAGTAGTTTGTGAACACGAAGCAAAACTCGAATTGCCGCAGGAAGTAGGCAGACTGCAGAAAGCGAAGTCATACCGCTACGGTAAAATCGAACTTACAGTTTATCGCACACCTGACACAGACACGGAGGAAGAATAAATGCGTTTGGCAGTTTGTCCGGGCAGCTTTGACCCGGTTACACTTGGACATCTTGATATCATAAACAGAGCTTCAAAGCTCTTTGACAAGGTTATAGTTTTAGTTTCAATAAATCCGCTTAAAAACAATACCGCTTTTACATCTGATGAGCGTATGAGCATGTTAAGAGTTGTTACTGCTCACCTTGACAACGTTGAGGTTGACTCGGATGACGGGCTCTTGGCAGACTATGTTGCAAAAACAGGTGCCTGTGCTATTGTAAAGGGTCTGCGAGCTGTGTCTGACTTTGAATATGAATTTCAGATGGCGCTTGCAAACAAAAAGCTCTACAACGACGCTGAAACTGTCTTTTTGACAACAAGAGCAGAGAATATGTATCTCTCATCAAGCGTTGTAAAGCAGATTGCATCATTCGGCGGAGATATTTCTCATTTCGTTCCGCTTGAAATTTTAGGAACAATCAAAAACAGACTTATAAATCAGAATAAATAGAAAGGGTGTTTTATTATGACAATCGACGATATCTTAGAGCTTATGGAAGATACTCTTGACAAGGCAGCATCTGTTCCATTCTCAAGCAAGAAGGTTATGGTTGACGAGGCTCAGATGAGAGAGTATATCGACAACATCAGGCTCAATCTTCCTACAGAAATCAAGAAGGCCAAGGAAATGGTTGGTGACCGTACACAGATCATCTCTGAAGCTAATCAGAAGGCTGAAAGTATTGTAAAGCGTGCTGAAGAAAGAGCAAAGATCATCGTATCAAACGAAGAGATCGTAAAGCAGGCAAGAGAAAGAGCTAACGAAATCACAGCTAACGCAAACGCTATGGAGGCTCAGATAAGAGCTGCTATGACAGCTAAAATGGACGCTGTTTTAGACGAAACAGAAAAAATCCTCAATCAGAATATTTCTGATATCAGAAAAACAAGAATTGCCATCAAGGAAGCTGGCAAGAAAAAGTAATTAAAACATCATAAAAGTAACATCTTAAATCGCAAAACTAATTAACAGGAGTAAGATCTATGCTGACCGATTTGCAGGTAAAAATATTACAGCTCAAAGAACAGAATAACATCGCTATTTTAGCTCATTGCTATCAACAGCCTGAAATTTTGGAGGTTGCTGACGTTGTAGGCGACTCATTTATGCTCGCAACTGCGGCTAAGAAATTAAATCAGCCAAACGTAGTAATGTGCGGCGTTAAATTCATGGGTGAAACAGTTAAGATCTTATCCCCTGAAAAAAATGTCATCATGCCTGTTCCTAACGCTACTTGTCCTATGGCTGAAATGATTACAGCCAAGGATATTATAAAGTTTAAGGAGAATAACCCCGTTTTCAAGGTTGTAGCTTACATAAATACAACTGCAGAGGTTAAGGCTGTATGCGATGTATGCGTTACAAGCTCAAGCGCATTAAAAATCGTAAGTCAGATCAAAGAACCTGTATTATTTGTTCCTGACAAGAATTTAGGCAGCTATATAAAATCACAGCTTGGCACAAAGGATATAGTTTTGATGCATGGCTGTTGCCCTATTCATGATAAAGTTACCGCAGAGGATGTAAAGGCGGCTAAGGAGCTCTTTCCGGGCTACCCTGTTGCTATGCACCCTGAGGTACCTGCCGAGGCAGTAGCACTCGCTGACTTTGTCGGCTCAACAACTGAAATTATGGACTACTGCGAGCAAAACGGCGGTGATGTTATTATCGGCACAGAAAAAAGCATCTGTGACCATATGTCACTGCGTCATCCTGAAAGAAGATATCCGCTTTTGTCAAAGCAGCTTCTTTGCGGAGATATGAAGATGATTACTCTGGGCGATGTTTACAAGGCAGTACGCGGAAATGGCTATCCTATCGAAATGTCAGAGGAATTGCGCCTTGCGGCTAAAAAGCCTATAGATATGATGCTCCAGATGAATAACGCATAATGGCCCGTTTGCTTATGCGTATTGTATAATTTATATTGGCAACCCCCACCAGAATGATTTTATTGGAATAAGATTTTTGAAATCAAAAAGTTAATCGATTACATTAAGGCGGTGATTATTTTGGCAAGTAAAGTAATCGGAGTCTGCTGCGCAAGGCTCCAGGATCAGGTATTACTCAGAAAAATTTCATCTCTTTACGACTCTCTTCATCTTGAAGGGTATGGTATGCATATATTCCAGACTCAGACTGACCTTTATAACAGCACTTCAACCGACTCAGGCGAAGAAAAGGTTTTTGATCTGATTTTAAGAGACGAGCTTGATGCAGTTGTTATCTTTGCAGAAAGTATAAGAAACGATAACGCAGTTGAGCGCATCATAGACAGATGCCATAAAAGAAATATCCCTGTAATCTGCGCTGACAGATTATATGACGGCGCTTACTGCATTACTTATTCTTATGAAGACAACTTTGAGGCTTTGGTACGTCACGTTATTGAGCACCATAAATGCAAAACCGTAAACTACATTTCAGGCTTGCGAGATAACGAGTTTTCTCAGCAGAGAGAGGCTGTTTTCAAAAAGGTCTTAGCAGAAAACGGTATCGAATTTGACCCTAGAAGACTTGGATATGGCGATTTCTGGTCTATCCCTACAAAACAGGCAATGGATGAGTTCTTTGAAACAGGCTTGCCTTTGCCTGAGGCTTTTATATGTGTAAATGACTCAACCGCTATAGCAGTTTGCGAGTATCTTTACGCAAGAGGCATTATGGTTCCTGAGGATGTAATTGTAACCGGTTTTGACGGTATTGAAAGAGTTATGTATCATTCTCCTCGAATCACGACCGCAAGCCTTGATTATGCCGCTTTGACAAAAACTATAACTAAGCTTGTTCTGGATCTGGCAAAGGGCGCTGCTTGTGAGAAGAATACCGTTCTCAGCTACACCCCGATGTTCTCAGAATCATGCGGTTGTCAGACTAAATCAAGTCCTGATACAAACAGGCTTTCTTCAATGCTTTTCGATATCATCTATGACTTTGAATCAAAAAGCTATATAACAAACGAAATGGCTGCTACAATTACCGATACCGATTCATTGACAGAAATGGTAAATCTGATGATTCCGTTTTTGCCTGAACTGTATCTTGGCTATTTCTTCTTGAATATGTACTCAAAATACCTTGATGGCGGTGATGAGAACGAAGCTAAGATACTCTTCCATCTCAACAACAGCGGTGCATCGATCCCGCTGACTCCTGTACCATCAAACAAGCTTGTTACAGATGAGGCAAGCCTTATTACAAACTCATATCTGTTTACAACGATTCATACCCACGAGAATATATATGGCTATCTGGCAATAGGTCTTTTCTGGGCACCTTCAGAGGCTCTTGCAAGAAACCAGTATCTTTTCAATATGAACCTCAACGAAGCCTGCAGTACTGTTATAAACAACAAGCGCCTTTCTGAAATCAACGAGGCTCTTGCTGCTACAAACAGAGAGCTTGCCGAAATCTACTCTCACGACCATCTCACTAAGATGTATAACAGAAGCGGCTTTTATCTCAACCTGCCTGATGTTATTGCGCAGAGGAAGAAAACCTGCACTCACGTTATCATAGCATCGGTCGATATGGATAACCTCAAGAAAATCAACGATAAGTATGGTCACGCCGAAGGTGACTTTGCAATCGCAAATTTTGCAAAAATCCTTAACGATGCGGCAGGGGAAGGCAACATCAGCGCAAGATTCGGCGGCGATGAATTTGTAGCTGTTACTTTTGGCTCAGATTTTTCAGACGATATTCTCGCTGAATGCGAAAAACGCCTTGTAGAACGTCTTGATGCCTATAATAATCTTGTAAACAAGCCATACAAGCTTGAGGCAAGCTGTGGCTGTGTTATCAGAGAAATCAGCAATGACATTGATATAGAAGCGCTTATTGGTGAAGCAGATGCATTGATGTATAAGCAGAAGGCTCAGCATAAGCTGGCGCAGAAGAACGAAGCATAGGATATACTATATATAATATATAGCAGGGCTTTTAGCTCTCAATGATCCTCACAAATGCCGATGAACAGCTGATTTGACTATAAAATATCTAAACGCCGACCTTCGGCAAGCCCTTTATTTAGGCAAAATATAACAATATTTTAAAATTAAATATTTCCCCTTGACATTAAACCCCGCATTATGGTATTATTATTATACCTCTTTTTGTGGGGTTTTATTTTTGTGCCATTTTTTCGATGGTACAAGCATTTCCCCCAACGTTTTTTAACGGGAGGGAGGCAAGGCCTGCAACACGGCAGGCGTTCGACAAGTGTTCTGCTCTAACCCGTTTGCAGAACGCAAATTTCGTCAGGAGGTGCCGAAATGAGGGTAAAAATTACACTAGCATGCACAGAATGCAAGCAAAGAAATTACAACACAAAG
Organism: uncultured Clostridia bacterium; assembly: GCA_937892655.1. GTDB lineage: Bacteria > Bacillota > Clostridia > Oscillospirales > Ruminococcaceae > CALBJC01. The sequence continues at coordinate 7,663 of CALBJC010000114.1, forward strand.
AAGAACAAGAAGAATGACCCTGACAGACTTGAAATGAACAAGTACTGTAAGTTCTGCAGGAAGCATACCCTTCACAAAGAAACAAAGTAAGTTTGAGGTGGCACAATGAGTAAGGAAAACACCGAAAACAAGAAGGCTGCTAAAAAGCAGAAGAAGCAGAACAAGGTTGTCAAGTACTTCCGTGACCTCAGGGCAGAGGTTAAGAAGGTAGTATGGCCAAGTAAGGCTCAGGTTTTGAACAATACAGGTATTGTATTGGCAGTAGTAGTAATCTGCGGTCTTTTCTTAGCAGGCGTTGACTCACTTCTTTTATTGGCAGTTAAAGCACTCTTAGGTGCTTAATTCACAGTTTCACAACCATTTTTGGAGGGAAAGATATGGCTTTACAAGCACAATGGTATGTTATTCATACCTATTCCGGCTACGAAAATAAGGTAGCTCAAAACATCGAAAAGGTTGTAGAAAACCGTAAACTTCAGGATATGATTCCGGCTGTAAGAATTCCAACAGAGCTTGTTACAGAAATCTCAGACGGCAAGACAACTGAAGCAGAGAGAAAGCTTTTTCCAAGCTATGTTCTCGTAAAAATGGTGCTTACAGATGAAACCTGGTATATCGTAAGAAATATCAGAGGCGTTACAGGATTTGTAGGCCCTGGATCAAAACCGGTTCCACTCTCAGAAAGAGAAGTTAAGGCGCTCGGCGTTGATTCAGACACAACAAACGTTGCTACTTCAATCAGCGTAAACTTCAACGTTGGCGATACAATCGCTATTTCAGGCGGTTCACTTGACGGCTTTACAGGTATTGTCAAGGCTATCGACCTTGAAGCTCAGACAGTTGACGTTACAGTATCAATGTTTGGCAGAGAAACCCCTGCTACATTACCTGTTACTCAGGTTACATTAAGCGAGGATTTCTAAAATTTCAATCGACACACAGCGAAGTACAAAAGTACATCGTTTGCAGTGGGAGCGTCAAAATACTGTATATCAAATTGACGCGACATTTACCACAATTTATGGAGGTGCGCAAAAATGGCACAGAAGGTAGTTGGCTACATTAAGCTTCAGATTCCAGCCGGAAAGGCAACACCGGCTCCACCTGTTGGTCCTGCACTTGGTCAGCATGGTGTAAACATTATGGCGTTCACAAAGGATTTCAACGAAAGAACTAAGAACGATATCGGTCTTATCATCCCAGTTGTTATCACAGTTTACGCAGACCGTTCATTCACATTCATCACAAAGACTCCTCCAGCAGCTGTTCTTATCAAGAAGGCTTGCGGCATTGAGTCTGCATCTGGCACACCTAACAAGACAAAGGTTGCTAAGATCACTAAGGAGCAGGTTAAGAAGATTGCAGAGCAGAAGATGCCTGACCTTAACGCTTCTTCTATCGAGTCCGCTATGAGCATGATCGCAGGTACTGCTCGCTCAATGGGCGTTGAAGTTGTTGACTAATACTGCGTTTTACGCATTTGGTAACTGAAACAAAGCGCAGTATTATGCGTTTCAGTTTACCCCTGGTGGGAGGAACATTCCGCTAATTTACCACTTATGAGGGAGGAAAATTAATAATGAAACATGGCAAGAATTATGTTGAAAGCTCAAAGCTTATCGACAGAACAAAGTTTTATGATGCCAATGAAGCTCTTGATCTTGCTTGCAAGGGCGCAAAGGCTAAGTTCGATGAAACTATCGAAGCACATATCCGTCTTGGTGTAGACTCACGTCACGCTGACCAGCAGGTTCGTGGTGCTGTTGTTTTGCCAAACGGTACAGGTAAGAACGTAAAGGTTATCGTTTTCTGTAAGGAAGACAAGTGGGAAGCTGCTAAGGCTGCAGGCGCTGACTATGTTGGTGCTGAAGAATACGTTGACAAGATCATGAAGGAAAACTGGATGGATTTCGACGTAGTTATCGCTTCACCTGATATGATGGGTCTTGTTGGTCGTCTTGGTAAGGTTTTAGGTCCTCGTGGTCTTATGCCTAACCCCAAGGCTGGTACAGTTACTCCTGACGTAGCTAAGGCTGTTACAGAAGCTAAGGCAGGTAAGATTGAATACCGTCTTGATAAGACAAACATCATCCACTGCCCAATCGGTAAGGCTTCATTCGGCGCTGAAAAGCTCGAACAGAACTTTGAAACACTCATGGAAGCAGTTGTTAAGGCAAAGCCTGCTGCTGCTAAGGGTCAGTACCTCAAGAGCGTTGTTGTTGCTTCAACAATGGGCGCTGGTATCAGAGTTTCTACAGCTAAGTACGGTGTATAATTTATAACCTATGCTTACAAACCGCTTTTAACGAAAGTTAAGAGCGGTTTTTTGTTTTGTCACGAGATTGTTTTACTTTGCAACCATTTATTGACAACGGGGCAAAAAATAAAATATAATATACTTGTATTCATTTTAAAAGAGGTAGTTTTATGAAAAAATACATAGTATACGCCAAAAAATACTGGTACAGCTTTCTTTTAGGTCCTTTATTTATGGTTTTAGAGGCCTGCGGAGAGTTTATATTGCCATACATAAATGCAAATATCATTGACAAGGGTGCCGCTAACAGAGATGTTGAGTATATCGTAAAAAATGGTATTCTTATGGCAGTTATCGCGCTTTTGATGATGCTGACGGGCGTTTTGGGCGCAAACTTTGCAATAAGAGGCGCTACAAGGCTTGCCGCGGGCGTCAGAGGCGATGTTTTCAGAAGGATTCAGAAACTGTCGTTTTCAAATATCGATGATTTTTCAACAGGCTCTTTAATTACAAGAATCACAAACGATATTACACAGATCCAGAACTTTACAAATACCCTTTTGAGAGGCTTTTTCAGAAGCCCTGTTATGCTCATAGGCGCGCTTATTATGTCGTTTTCGATGAATGCAAAACTCGCTATGATAATTTTCTTTATCATTCCGTTTTTAGCTATTGCAATAGCGCTCATCATTAAAACCGCTTCTCCTCGCTATACAAAAATGCAGGAGGCTATTGACGGACTTAACAACGGTGTTCAGGAAACTGTTACCAATCAGAAAGTTATCAAATCTTTTGTCAGAGAAAATCACGAGATTGAGAAATTCTCAAAGGTAAATGACGCGCTTTTACAAAAAAGCACATCGGCACTCAAGGTTATGCTTTTAATGGGGCCGGTTTCTGCAGTAGCTGTCAATGTTACAACTCTTGCGGTTGTTTGGTTTGCGGGCAAGCAGATCATGATAGGAAATATGGAAATAGGTACGCTGACCGCTTTTATCACCTACCTTTCTCAGATACTCACCGCACTTAATTTCTTAGCAAATATTATTTTGCAGGGTGCTCGTGCGGCGGCATCTGACAAGAGAATTTCTGAGGTTTTGTACGCAAACATTGACCTTACAGATGAAGGTGCTGCTCAAAAGGACAAGCAGGTAGAAGAAGGCTCGATAGAATTCAGAAACGTTTCGTTCAAGTATTTTAAGAATAACTCTGACTATGTTTTGAAGGACGCAAATTTAAAAATCAATGGCGGCGAGTTGATTGGTATCATCGGTTCAACAGGTTCTGGTAAAACTACTCTTGTTTCACTTATCCCCAGACTTTATGACGCTGACTGCGGCGAGGTATTGGTTGACGGGGTGAATGTAAAGGAATACTCACTTTCAAATCTGCGAGAGAAGATCGCTATGGTTTTGCAGAAAAACACGCTGTTTTCAGGCTCAGTTGAAGAAAATTTAAGGTGGGGTAATCCTGATGCTACAAACGACGAGATCATAAATGCCGCTAAGATCGCTCAGGCGCATTCATTTGTTGAGTCTTTTGAGGGCGGATATGAATATGACATAGGCAGGGGCGGCGCTAACCTTTCAGGCGGTCAAAGACAGCGCCTTTGTATTGCAAGAGCGCTGCTCAAAAAGCCTAAAATTATAATTCTTGATGACTCTACAAGTGCTGTTGACACAGCTACAGACGCTTCGATCCGTCACGCTTTCAGGACCGAACTTTGTGGTATCACAAAACTTATTATCGCGCAGAGAATTACATCGGTAATTGATGCTGACAAGATTATCGTTATGGACGAAGGCAGAATTGTAGGCTTTGGTCCACACGATGAGCTTATCAAAAATTGTGAAACCTACAAAGAAATTTACTATTCACAGAAGGATTAGGGGGTGCAGAAATTATGGATAGCATTACAGCACAGCGTTTAGAAAAAAAGTATTCATCATCTGCACCATCTTCAAATAAAAAAGAGCTGAGCGTTATGGGCAGACGCCCAGGCGGTATGGGAATGCAGGCAAGCGGCAAGCCAAAAAACACTATGGCATCTATAAAAAAGTTGTTGAGCTACTTATCTGAAGAAAGAAGACTGTTTGTGCTGGCGCTTATATGCGCTCTTATCTGCGCGGTCTTCTCGCTTGTTGCCTCATATCTTTTAAGGCCTATAATGAATGAGTTTATATACTACGATGCAAACAATTCAGACATTACAGACAGACTTTCAGGCCTTTTCAAGGGACTTTTGGTTCTAGCGGGAGTTTATGCAGTATCGGTTATCTCTCAATGGCTACAGCAGAGGATTATGCTCTCAGTATCTCAAAGAGCGCTCAAGAGAATGAGAGGTGACCTTTACCAGAAACTACAGCGTTTGCCTGTAAAATATTTTGATACAAATTCAACGGGCGATATAATGAGCCGTTTTGCAAATGACGTTGACTCTGTTGGTGAAATGCTCAACACAACGCTTATTCAGATTATTTCAGGCGTTATCACCATTGTAGGTACTGTATTTCTGATGCTCTATACAAACTGGATTTTAGGGCTTATAACTATTATTATGACTCCGCTTCTTACCTTTGCAAGCAAGGCGATTTTAAAAAGAAGCAGAAAGGCTTATTCTGCACAGCAGAAAAATCTCGGCTCGTTAAATGGCTTTTGTGAGGAAACTATTTCAGGACAGAAGGTTGTCAAGGTTTTCAACCACGAAGAAATCGCAGTTGATGAATTTGATTATCTCAACGATCGCCTTTGCAGATCGCAGATCAAGGCACAATTCTGCTCAGGCATTATGGGACCTGTTACTCATCAGCTTTGCAATGTTTCGTATGCAATCACCGCCTGCGTCGGTGCTATACTCGTAGCGGTGAAAAATTTTGATATAGGCGGTCTTACAATCTCAGTAAACTACACAAGAACCTTCAACCGCCCTATCAACGAAATTTCAATGCAGATGAACACTATTTTTTCAGCCCTAGCAGGCGCTGAACGTGTGTTTGACGTATTGGCACAGCCAGAGGAAGAAAGCAGTGAAGAAGAAATTTCGCTGGAAAGACTTGAAGGACACATAGTTTTAGACGATGTATGTTTTGGATACAATCCTGATAAGCTCGTATTGCATAACATTTCACTTTATGCAAAGCCTGGTCAGAAAATTGCCTTTGTAGGCTCGACGGGTGCAGGTAAAACTACCGTTACAAATCTTCTTTCACGCTTTTATGATATTGCAAGCGGTACTATAACGATCGACGGCGTTGATATAAACAAAATCAACCGTGCATTTTTACGTTCAAATATCGCTATGGTTTTGCAGGATACCCATCTTTTTACAGGTACTGTAAGAGAAAATATCCGCTACGGCAGACTTGACGCAACAGATGAAGAGGTTATAGCTGCCGCAAAGGTTGCCTCTGCACATTCGTTTATCACAAATCTTGAAAACGGCTATGATACGATTTTGGAAAATGACGGTGCCAACCTATCGCAAGGACAACGACAGCTTCTCAATATCGCCCGCGCGGCAATAAGCCATGCGCCTATTTTGATTCTTGATGAGGCTACAAGCTCGGTTGACACAAGAACTGAGGAGCATATCGAAAAAGGTATGGACGCGCTTATGGAAAACCGCACTACCTTTGTTATTGCGCACAGACTTTCTACTGTCAGAAAATCAAATGCCATTATGGTGCTTGAAAAGGGCAGAATTATTGAGCGCGGTACTCACGATGAGCTTATCGCTATGGGCGGCAGATATGCTGACCTTTATAATGAAATTATTGAACTTGATTAAGGAGTGGTCGATTGAAAAAGATAATTTTTGCGTTTTCACTTGTTATCACGCTGTTGCTCAGCGGTTGTTCATTCTCATTTGAGGATGGGATCTTCAAATTCGATAATGATATTGAAAAAGGCATTGATGCTGATGTAGCAACTGTTCAGATAGGTGCTCAGATTGTAAGAACCGATGCAATTGAACTTGATTTATCAAACTGCTCACTTACAAATGACGATATATCAGCGCTCGAGAAGCTCAAAAGTCTTCAGCATTTAAAGCTCTCACACAACAATATTACAGATATTTCTGTTTTAGTAAGCTGTGAAAACCTTGAAACCTTAGACGTTGAGGGTAATAAAATCGAAGACTTTTCGTATCTTGCAGAGCTTCACAAATTAACAGAACTAAATCTTTCAAAAACCAATATCAAGGATTTGACCTTTCTCAAAAAACTGACAAATCTTTCTATCTTAGACCTTTCTGACAACTCTATCACAGAGTTTGAGTTTGTAAAGGACTTGTCAAAGCTAAAAGAGCTTGATTTATCAGGCAATAATCTTGCAGCAGAAGCGGTAAACAAGGTTGAGAGCATGATATCAGATATCTGCAATTTTATACACTAAATAAAGCCCGACAAAAGTCGGGCTTTTCTTTATAAATTTAATCGTTTTATGTTCAAATAGTTTATTGATTTTTTGGCTGTATATGTTACAATTATTATGTACTATTATAGATATTGAGGAGTGATTTTTTGATTACCTATAACGAAAAAGCACGTTCTTTCAAGCTCACAGCAGGCGATACCTGCTATATGCTCGCTATTGCAGAGGGCGAATACCTTGCTCACGTTTACTATGGCGCAGCGCTTGAAGATGACGATATGAACTATCTTCTTAGACTGGATGAAAACCCATTCACACCAAAGACCAACAACCGCGACAAGGCTTGTTATATGGATACATTGCCATTTGAATATCCTTGTATGGGTCTTGGCGATTACAGAGAGCCTGTTTTTGCTATTATGGATTCTGACGGTATGTCAACTGTAGATCTGAGATACTCAGCTCACAGAATTTTTAGAGGCAAGCCAAAGCTTGAGGGCTTACCTGCTACATACGCTAACGAAGATGAAGCTATGACACTTGAAATTGACTGCATCGACGCTCATACAGGCCTTTTAGCTACTCTTGTTTACACAGCTTTTGAAAATATAAGTGCTATCACAAGAAGCGTTCGAGTTAAGAATACAGGTTCAAGACCGGTATCACTTACAAGAATTATGTCAACCTGCGTTGAATTTGATGAATGTAATTATGATATGATTACATTAAACGGTTCATGGGCAAGAGAGCGCTTTATCGAAAGAGCACCTTTACACCACGGCAAGCAGTGTATCGACTCATTCAGAGGCGAATCATCTCATCAGAACAACCCATTCGTTGCGCTTTGTTCAAACAATGCTGACGAGGATAAGGGCGATGCTTACGGCTTTTCATTCGTATATTCAGGTAACTTCAAGGCTCAGGCAGAGGTTACTCAGCATAAAAAGACCCGCTTTATCATGGGTATCAACCCATTTGACTTCACATGGCTTTTGGAAAGCGGTGAAGAATTTGTAGCACCTGAGGTTTGTATGGTTTACTCAGACGAGGGTCTTGGCAAGATGTCAAGAACATTCCACGACCTTTACCGTCAGCATCTTGTGAGAGGCGAATATAAGGACAAGCGCAGACCTATCCTTATCAACAACTGGGAGGCTACATACTTTAATTTCAACACTCAGAAGCTTATCGACATTGCAAAGCAGGCTTCGCAGCTCGGTATTGAAATGCTCGTTATGGATGACGGTTGGTTTGGTCACAGAGATGCAGATAATTCATCTCTTGGCGACTGGTTTGTTTATGAAAAGAAGCTCGATGGCGGTCTTAAAAATCTCGTTGACGAGGTAAACAAACTCGGTATGAAGTTTGGTATCTGGTTTGAGCCTGAAATGGTTTCACCTGACAGCGAGCTTTATAAAGCACATCCTGACTGGGCTATTCAGGTTAAGGGCAGAGAGCTTACCCTTTGCCGTGAGCAGTATGTTTTAGACTACTCAAGAAAAGATGTAAGAGATTATGTTTACTCAATGATGAGAGATATTCTCGACAACGCAAACATCGAATATATAAAGTGGGATATGAACCGTCAGCTTACAGAGGTTGGTTCAAACGCACTCCCTGCTAACCGTCAGAGAGAGTTGTGGCACAGATATGTTCTGGGCGTTTATGAGCTTATGGACAGACTCACAACCGATTACCCACACATCTTGCTTGAAAACTGCTCAGGCGGCGGCGCAAGATTTGACGCCGGTATGCTCTACTACTCACCACAGATCTGGTGTTCAGACGATACTGACGCTATCGAAAGACTCAAAATTCAGCATGGTACAAGTATGGTTTACCCTTGCTCTGCTATGGGCGCTCACGTTTCTGACTGCCCTAACCACACAGTAGGCAGAAATACTCCTTTCAGAACAAGAGGTCACGTTGCTATGGTTGGTACATTCGGCTATGAGCTTGATGTAACAAAAATTCCGCAGGCTGACAGAGATGCAATACCTGGTCAGATTGCAGAATTCAACAAGTATAATACACTTGTCAGAACAGGCGACCATTACAGAATAGGTAACGTTTTTGAAAATATCTACTTTGACGCATGGATGTTCGTTGCAAAGGACAAGTCTGAAGCACTCCTTGAATTTGTTCAGGTATTGTCACGACCAAACGAGCGTTCAAGAAGAATCAAGCTCAAGGGTCTTGATAAGGACGCTGTTTACCAGCTTGAAGGTACAGAATTCAAGGCTACAGGTAAGGCTCTTATGACAGCAGGCTTTAACATCAAAAATCCTTGGGGCGATTACCAGAGCGAAATTTTCCACTTTGTAAGAGTATAATCACATAAATAAAGGCTACGCTTATGCGTAGCCTTTATTTTATATTTTCACACCAAAGCCGTTACCAAGTCTTCCACCCGTTTTAATATGGTCGACAAAAGCTCTTCTCATTGATGTATCACAAGGTAGCATGTCGGGGTTCTTTTCATCGGTATCAAATAGTCTCCATAAGTCATCACCATCGTTATCCTCGCTACCTATAATATCATATTCAGAAACAAAGCGATATGTGTTTGAATTCTTTGGAATAATGTTAAATGTGCCAGGATACATAAGCCAGGAAAAACAAACAAATGCTCCGTTTTCGCCAACCTCATCTTTGAAAAATTCTCTTGCCCTTGCATACGCTTTGTCGCAGCTTTCTTTATCAAGAGGAGTTCCTGTTCGCGGGATGTGAACATTTATAACCTTGCTTTTTCCTGCTATAAGTTTTACTCCATGTTTTTCGTAATCCTGCCAGGTCTTGATAACTTCAAACTGAAGTCTTCCAAAAGCAAATCTTGTTAAATCGAAAAATCCGTTAAACCAGGGCGCTACGAATGAGCCGCAGATACCTTTTACAATTTTGCACTCATCTAACTTGTATTTTAAATCCAGCATACTATCTTTGTATATCTGAAGATCTATTTTTCTTAGATCATATTCATTCTTTAAATGCTTTGACATACAAATAAAAATTAACAAATCTACCGTAAAATTATGTATCGATAAAAGCTCTGATATTTCTCTTGTTCGTTCAAAAACATTCTTTTCATAATCAAACCTGATGTTTTTCTCATATTCTGAAAGGATATTGTCAAGAATACTTTTAGTTTTATAATCTGATGTGATTTTATCGTAAACCGCAATTAATGCATCTGCATCATTTGTATCATACCCAAATTCTTCAAAAAAAGCTGCTAAATACTCTCTCATTCTGTTATCCTTTCTGTCTTTATTTACTTTTGTTTATTCAACTATTTTGTTTTAAGGATTTTTCTTGCAACCTTTACATTGAAAAGCTCTATCAGCGGGCCCATAAAGAATGCGGTAATTATTGTACCTACTCCTACAAATGCGCTGATGTCACCGGGCTTTCCTTTGCCGATAAGAAATATTACTATACCCGATACAACGCATATAACATCTGTAATAACTCTTATGTACTTGAATTTCCCTAGTTTCCATTTTTCTGACATTACTATTGCAACAGCATCGTAGGTTGAAACGCCAAGGTCGGCTGTCATATAAAGGGCAGAACCAAAACAGATTATGACTATCGCAATTAAAAGACAGCCTATTCTCAGAGGCATTGACGGGGACGGAAAAAGGCTTTGCAGACCCGCATAGGTAAACTGGGTAATATAGCCCAGCAAAAACAGATTTATAAATGTAGCGATACCAATCTTTTTTCTGTCAAAAATAAGGCTGAAAAGCAATAGTGCTACATTTACAATAACATACAGTGTTCCAAATTCAATTGGAATCAGCTTATCCATTCCGCTCATAAACGCCTGAAACGGATCGACGCCGAAGGCGGCAAGCTTAAATATGCCGACAGATACAGCGCATATTACAACGCCTGACAGCGACATTAAAATTCTTCTTTTTAACATTTTTCTTCTCCTTACATATCTTAAAAAATCAGATTTTATCTTATATATAATAACCGCTCTATTACTCAATGTCAAGAGAGAAAAAATTAAAACCGCCCCTGACAAAATCAGAGGCGGAATATTTTATGCTGATTTGATTTTTAACCACGCTACTGCAATATCAAGCGCTTCATAGAGGCTTGTTTTTTCAGTGCTCTTTATAATTCTCTGGTCTGCAGGGAGAGATTCATCTGTTTTCATCAGAAAAACCTTAACCTTCTGCGCTACCTTTATATCAGCAACCGGAGTTGTATTTGAAAGCTGAAGCATAATTACGTTTTCATCGCTCATATTGCCAAAATACATTGTACCCTTGTTTCTTACGAGTGGTAAACCTTTGTATGTGAAAAACTTGCTCATTTATATCTTCCTTTCAATTTATATTGTTGAAGCACGCAGGCGAGCTTTTGCCTTTTCAGACAGCTTACCGCCTGGCCCTTCGATATCATTTTACACTATTTCCCGTCAAAACCTTGTCGAAGAAAGGCTTTGACGAAAATTTCTTACCATTCCATTACTACCTCTGAGCCTTCGAGCATTCCCTCTAAGTTTGAGATAAGTCTTTCAAGGTAAGTTGTTGTCTGTCTGTAGGATGTAACACCGTTGAGCTTGATGATCGTTCTTCTCTCTGTATCCTTGAAGAACTCGAGAGTATCAACCTTACCGCCGCGGGTTGCAACAGTAATTGTCATTCTGCATTCGCTGGTTGGCTCTTCCATCCAGATTTCTTCAACAGGACACTTGAGGAAGAAAAGATAGAAATTCTTGAAATATTCTTCTTCAATCTCTTCGCCGTTAAGGTCACAGTGAAGAATCTGCGCTACCTTATCATAGTCAAGATCAAAATGATAGGTTGCATCATTTTCACCATCAGTAATCTCGATTGTCATATAATCGAGGCTGTTGATGTAGTTTGATGTCATCATTGTTGAGTTTACGCTCTCGATAGTAAATGTAGCCCAGGAAGCGCTTTCAACGCTGAGCTTCAAAAGTGCGTCAAAACCTTCAAGATAAGCGTAGTAGCCTGCAACGGTTGTTGTATCTTCGCCGTCTTCGTCAGCTTCATAGTATGGATTACCGATTAAAAGGTTATATTTCAAATCGCCGTTATCGCATACATACTCAACCGTTGCATAAGGCTTATCGATACCGCCTACCTGCATATCGACCTCGTCAGGATGCAAGATTACTATCTCGCTTGCTGTAAGGCCCCAGATACCGTGGGTTACAGCGCCTGAGTTTACGATATCAAGATATGAGTAAACAGGCTCAATAATCATCTGAGCGGCTACCTGAGTTGGATAATCTTCATCCTCAGGCTCTGATTCATCAGCTACAAACAATACATGACCGCCTGGCAAATCCTCTCTTGTAACCTTTAAGCTGTTGAGATATGGCCAAGCGTTATCGGCAGGCTTTTCAACAAGCATTGTTCTTACAAAGTTTTCAGGAGTTGCAAGGAAGTAGTAGATGCTGTTTGTAAGCACTGTATATACAGTATTCTTACCGCCCTCGCATACATAGGTATAGCCATCTGCAGGAGATGAGCTGCCTACATAGATAGTTTTTGATGTGTTGTCAGTAAAGTTTACTGTAAACTGAGCGATAGGCTCTGCAAGACCGTATTTTGACAGATCTTCAGCGTTTTCTTCAACCAAAGTCTGATATGCCACAGCCGCTGCACAGTTTGCAATAGCCGCTGTGTATGAAGTAGCCTGATTGAAGCCCTCTGCTTCATCTACCAAAAAGCTGTTGTCAGCCTGCTTTGTAACAGTAAACTGACCGTTGTGACGTTCATCTGTAAATACGTTTTTAACTACGATGTTCTTGATATCCTCGCTCTTATATTCATAGATATAAGTTTTTACAGTTTCAACTGTAGAGGATGTATCCATAGCGGATGATGTATCATCCTTTGGCGCTGTAAGCTTGAGGGCTAACATTACAACGATAAGACAGAGTATAAATACACCGCCTATAATAAGGCCTTTTACCTTGTTATTCATTAACGGTGCCTCCTTCGTACCCATACAACAACGCCGATAACGAGTACTATTGCAGGGATTACAAGAGCAAATACCCACTTGAGCATTGTCTTTTCTGATTCAACGATATCAAAGGTTGTGCCGCTGAATGTTTTTGGAACGATTGTAATTCCTGTATCTGTTTTTTCTGTAAGACCGTTGATAAATGAGAGGATAAACTCACCATTCAAGAACTGTTCGCTCTCTAAAATTATAGGGTCAAAGAAGTAGTCTGTTGCCAAAACTGCAATGTTTGAGTAGTTAGTTGAATTATCATCCATAAATACTGACTTTGTACCAACTACCATTGAGTCAAATACGCCCTTTTGGGTAGCCTGGGCAGCTGTCCAGTTTTCAGGAGCGTCAGGTGGGCACAGAACTGCCTTTGAAGATGAAGAAATGAAGGTTTCTGTAAGCTTCATACCGTTTGTTTCCCAGAGCTTCTTTACATAGAGTGAGTTTGGAACATAAAGTGAAAGTGAAGGGTTTTCAATATCCTGCTTATAGTTTTCACTTACAGCAAACTGGAATGTAAAGTTGATGTGGTTATAATAGTAGTTCTGATTTGTTTCAACGATACGCTCATCTGTAACCTCAATACCATATTCGGCAAGATATTCATCGAGGTTTGGAGTATCAGGCTGGTTAGCCGATGCGATATAAAGCATATCCTTATCAAGCGCACCGCCGTTTTCAAGATACTCATCAATCTTTCTGATTTCTTCAGCACCATAGTCAAGCTTTGGCGCAGGGATAATCAGCAAGGATGTATCTGCAGGAATGTCATCTGTCTGAATGTTGATTGTATTCAAAAGATAACCGTTCTTTGTAAGCATTGATGTTAATGATGAAATGTCAGATTCCTGAGCACCAGGATATGTTGCAACAGTAACTGTTACAGGGTTTTCATCTGTTACTATCATAATAGCTGATGTTATTTCCTGCTCAGCATTTGAGCCGACAACAGCACTTGCCATATTGTAAAGGATAGCTTCATCTGAATAGCCGTATGACTGATAGTATTCAACATACTCTTTGTATTCGCCAAAATCAACAGTATCCATAAGGCCGATAACCTTAACTCTTGAGTAATCCTCGCCCTTATCATCCTTGAGCTTTGTTTCAACGATGATATCGTAACTGCTGATATTCTGAGAATAGTTTGCTACAAAGTCAGGGTTTGTGAGAAGGTCACGGTATTCAAGATGAATCTTATCTGAATACTGAGTATACTTCTTTAAAATTTCGTTTGTCTGATTTGCATATTCTGAAACTGATGTGTATTCATTTTCAAGAGCCATTACATAGATGTAAACATCTGTATCAAGCTTTTTGATATAGTCGATTGTTTCATCAGAGATAGAAAATGCATTTGTTGCTGTCATATCGATGGTTGATGGAATTCTTGATAAAAGCTCAGAAACTACGAGGTTTATAAGAACAACTACAACTACGAAAATTGCAGTCATCGCATACGCCAAAGCGCCATGCTTGAGCTTTTTCTTTGAAAACTTAGGCTTTTTCTTTACTGCTACATCAGTCTCAGCAGCAGTAACTTTTTTCTCTTCGCTCATTTTCACCTCTCCTTTCTTTAGCTCCATCTGCGCTTTTCGAGCACTCTGATGGTGAGGAATATAAATATCGCCATAGCACTCAAGAAGAACAGAACGTTAGAAAAATCAAAGATACCCATCGTAAATTCATAGTAACGGGAGGCAAATGATAATTCTGAGATTAAATCTGAAAGCCAGTCAATAGTAACGAGTGATGAGAGCGCTATCATAAGATACAAAAGCACGAGCGCCACAAAGCTTACTACTGCTGCTACAATCTGGTTTTCTGTCAATGAAGAAACGAAAACGCCTACTGCAATAAATGCACCGCCTAAGAGCAAAAGACCAAGTACATTACCAAAAATGAGCACCCAGTCAGGCTCTTTGTATACTGAAACTACGATAGCGTGAACTACTGTAATAGCAACGCCCATTATGTAGATTAAGTATGCGGCTAAGAACTTACCCATTACAAGACCAAAAAGGCTGACAGGGGCAGTTAAAAGACACTGGTCAGTTTTTTGCTTTTTGTCTTCTGAGAGTGTTCTCATTGTAAGGATAGGAACAAGTACGAGCAAAACGAGCAAAAGCATATTGAACATACCTGTCATATCGGTATTACCATACTGTAATGATGTAAGTGCGAAGAAAAGACCTGCGCACGCATAGAAAGCGGCTAAAAAGATATAGCCGATAGGAGATGTAAAGTAGGATACAACCTCACGTCTGAAAATAGCACCCATTATTCTTCGCCTCCTTTGTTATTAAGTAAACTTTCAACATTTTCGCCCGCTGTAAGTCGTAAGAAGATATCCTCAAGCGACAGCTCTGATGAACGCAGACCAACTATATACCAGTTTCTTTCTGCCATTCTCTTGAAGAGGTCTCGACGGATGTCAACGCCCTCCTGAGCTTCAATATTGTATTCATAAACGCCCTTTTCTCTCTGAGTATCTGCTACTACCTTTTCAACGCCTGAAATGCCCTTGATGACCTTGATGATTTCATCACGAGGACCATCAATTCGAGCTAAAAGCTTATGGTCAGCAGAAAGTGACTTTGAGAGATTATCAGCTGTATCATCAGCTACAATCTTACCCTGATTGATAACTACGATCTTATCGCATACAGCCTGAACTTCAGACAGAATATGTGATGAAAGAATAAGTGTATGCTTCTGACCGAGCTTTTTGATCAGAGATCTGATTTCGATAATCTGGTTAGGGTCAAGACCAACTGTTGGTTCGTCAAGAATCAAAACGCTTGGGTTTCCGATAAGCGCCTGAGCAAGACCTACTCTTTGCTTATAACCCTTTGAAAGGTTCTTGATGATTCTGTTATAGACATTGTCAATCTTTACAAGTTCGCAGATCTCTTTGAGATGAGTATTTCTTGGGAGCTTGCATTTTTTAAGGTCGTAAATAAAACAGAGATATTCTTTAACTGTCATATCAAGATAAAGAGGTGGCTGTTCAGGAAGATAGCCGATATGTGACTTTGCTTCGATAGGATTTTCTAAAATGTCGATACCGTCAATCAAAGCCTGACCCTCTGTACATGAGATGTAGCCTGTAAGAATATTCATAGTAGTTGATTTTCCCGCACCGTTAGGACCGAGAAAACCTAAGATTTCACCCTCGTTGGCAGTAAAGCTGATATTATCTACAGCTTTTTTGCTGCCATAGTGTTTGGATAGGTTTTTAACTTCTATCATATCTTATCGCCTTTCGTTTATTTACTGCTTTCCCCTAAAGCAGCAGAAAATTTGATTGCACAATTTTTTTCATATTGCAAAATGTTATCTGCGACGGAATGAAATTTCAGATAAAACTCTTTTTGTATCAGAATGTATCTGAGCCTTCAGATCGTCAAGAGAAGAAAATTTCTTTTCATCCCTTATAAAGCCTTTTAGCTCAACCTTTATACTCTGACCGTATAAATCACCGTCAAAGCCTATGATATGGGTTTCAGCTATCGGCTTTTCGCTCTCGCCTACGGTCGGACGTACACCGATGTTTGTGACACTCGGGTAATACCTACTGTCAATCAAGCATCTTGATGAGTATACACCGTTTTTTGGTACAACCATACCGCTTTCAAACTCCTGATTGATGGTAGGAAAATTGAGCTCTCGACCGAGCTGCTTGCCCTTTACAACAGTCATTTTAAAGCTGTATGAATAGCCCATCATATCATTGGCACCGGCAATATCGCCCTGACGGATTTTTTCTTTTATGTCACTTGAGCTTATCGCCTTGCCATCAAAAAGGTAAAGAGGCATAATGATGGTTGTTATGCCGCACTCAGCGCAGATTCTTTCAAGGTCATGCGCTGTAGCCGCGCCGCCCTTGCCGAATGTGAAATCCTCACCGCATACTACCATTTTGGCATTTAAGCGGTTTTGCAAAATCTCACTGACAAACTCCTCCGGAGAAAGCGACTTTACCTTTGAAAAATCAGGTGAGTAATAATATTCAATTCCCAGCTGTTCAATTCTCTGAGCCTTTAGCTCATCTGAGAGAATATATTCAAACCGCTCGTCATGTTTTTTAATAACAGATGATGTTTTAAAGGTGAAAACCGCAGAGCTGAGCTCCTGGGATTTAAAGGCAGAGGCTTTTTCGATAACCTCTTTATGCCCTTTGTGAACACCATCAAATAAACCTAATGCCACTACTGTTTTCTTTTTTAAAGCAGCACTTGAATAAGTTATATTTATCATTCATTCACCTAGTTTTTATAGAAATTCTTAACGCTTACAAGCTCATCCTTTGAAATATCGCTTCTGGCAAGCCCTAAAAATTCTCCTTCACAAAATACGCTGAAGGTTTCTTCAGAAAAAACCGAGAGCTTTTTTAAACTTAAACGGACACCGTTTCTGTACATTTTAGCCTGAGCCTGAGATAAACTCAGCCTTTTATAGCACGAGAATGCGTTTTCAACGGGGATAAATGCGCTTTCTATCTTGCCTTCATCCGCAAGCGCCTGAATCTCCTGCAGAGTTTTGCAGTCTTTGAGCATAAAGCCGCTTGAAGAGTTTCTTACAAGGCTTGTCATATAGCCGCCCGTCTGCAATGCCTGTCCTAAATCGTGGATAAGCGTTCTGATATAAGTACCCTTCGAGCAGGAGATGAAGACCTTGCCCGACTGCGTTTTTTCATCAAATTCACAGATTTCAAAACGCTCAATCCGCATAGGTCTTGGCTTTCTTTCAACCTCTTTACCCTCACGGGCAAGCTCATAAAGACGCTTACCGCCGACTGATACTGCAGAATACATAGGCGGTATCTGCATTATATCGCCCACAAACTTTTCTGCGGCTTTTTTTACCTCATCAAAGGTTGCCTTTTTATCATATTCCTTCACAACGCTACCCGTACAATCCTGAGTGTCATACTCTTTTCCGAGGCAAAATGTAGCTGTATATGATTTTTCATTTATCGGCAGAATATCGCACGCCGCAGTTGCCTTACCCGCAAACACGGGTAAAACACCCGTTGCCATAGGGTCAAGCGTGCCTGCATGGCCGAGCTTGCGCATTTTTAAAATTCCTCTGAGCTTTGCTATTACATCAAAAGACGTAAAGCCTTCAGGCTTATTTACAAGCAAGATTCCGCAAAACTCATTTTCAATACGATTATTCTTCACTTGTACCACCGTCTAAATGCTCTTTAATAGCGTTTATGATCGTTGCTTTTGCTTCATCGAGTGTGCCGAAAATCTCACAGCCTGCAGCTCTTTTATGACCGCCGCCGCCGAGAGTTGCACATACAGCGCAAGCGTCAACGCCAGGAGTTGAGCGGATAGATATCTTATATCTGTTTTCGCCCCTCTGCTTTATAGTAACGCCTGCAATTACGCTCTCAACCTGCAATGTCAGAGATGCCAGACCGTCAAACTCAGCCTCGTCAACGCCGCTTGACTGCATAAGGGCGGTTGTTACAGTAATAAGGCTGATTTTATCATCAAGATAAAATTCCATATCAGCCATAACCGCCTGTTCAACCATCATTCTGCCGCGGCTCTTTACATCAAACATCTTTCTGTTTATAGCCGCATAATCAACATATGGCAAAAGCTCTGCTGCGGCAATATGCGCCGCAGGAATGGTATTTTCAAACTTAAAGCAGCCAGTATCTGTTGAGATGCCTGTATAAAGGCAGGTTGCCACGAGTTTTGAAATCTCACAGCCGCCTTCTTTTAACATCTGATAGATTACAAGACAAGCCGCTGATGCATCGGCATCAAGCAAGGTATCCTTTGCATAGAAATGGTTTGAAATGTGATGATCGATACACAAATCGACCTTCTGCGCGTAAGAAGAAAGATTATCGCCCAAAAGATTTGTATCGGCAACATCAACTGCAACTACAGTTTCTTCTTCAAAATCCATTTCATAATAGTTCTCATACATAAAATCATATCTGGCAGGGAAAGGCTCGTTATTTTTAACGTTTGCCTTTTTACCGATTTGGCGCAGATACTGACAAAGACCGAAGCCTGAGCCTAATGTATCTCCATCGGGGTTTTTATGAGTGAGAATAGTATAGTTATCATGAGTTTTCAAAAACTCAAGCGCTTGTTTTTTATCCACAATACCACACCTTTCTTTATAAGGCGCTGTCATCGCTGTTAAGGTCGCTTAAAATTTTGTTGATCCTGCTTGAGTATTCAGCAGAGTCATCCGCAATAAACTTTAAATCAGGAGCCTTCTTGAGCCCTAAAACTCTTGAAATCTCTCTTCTTAAAAGCCCCTTTGCGTTTTCTAAGCCCCTAACGGCAACCTGAGCCTTATCAAAGCCTGATATACAGGAGATGTAGCATTTTGCATACGAGCCGTCAGACGCTACTTCACATCTGACAACTGTAAGCATTGTGGCTACTTCGGAGATACGAGGGTCTTTGAGCTCTCTTATCTGCGCAGATAAAATTCTGCGGATATCTTCGCCCATTCGACCGGCTTTAATATATCCCATATATAGTCCTTTCTTTTATAGAGGTTTTTAATCTCTGTATTCTTCCATTTCGTATGCTTCGATAATGTCGCCTTCCTTGATGTCGTTGAACTTTTCAAGTGTAAGACCACATTCAAAGCTCTTTGCAACTTCCTTGACGTCATCTTTAAATCTCTTGAGAGATGAAAGCTTATCATCAGCAATGATTACGCCGTCACGAACAACTCTCAAAAGTGCGTTTCTTGTAATCTTACCGCTTGTTACATAACAACCGGCAACCGCACCAACGCCTGAAATCTTATAAACCTGACGGATTTCAGCAGAACCGAGCTCAACCTCACGGTACTTAGGAGCGAGCATACCCTTCATAGCTGTTGTAACCTCTTCGATAGCGTCATAGATAATTCTGTAAAGACGGATATCAACGCCATCCTTTTCAGCACTTGCCTTTGCTACAGGGTCAGGACGAACGTTAAAGCCTACAATGATAGCGTTAGATGCGTTAGCGAGCATTACGTCACTTTCTGAAACAGCACCTACTGCACCGTGGATAACCTTAACTCTTACTTCATCATTTGAAATCTTTTCAAGTGACTGCTTGACAGCTTCAACAGAACCCTGAACGTCAGCCTTAACGATGATAGGAAGCTCCTTCATCTCGCCCTGAGAAATCTGATCAAAGAGGTTATCAAGAGTAACCTTCTGATACTGCTTGAAGATCTCTTCCTTAGCTTCGTGCTTTCTCTGTTCAACAAGCTCTCTTGCGAGCTTTTCATCTTCAACTGCGTTGAGAGTATCGCCTGCAGACGGAACCTCTGCAAGACCTGTAATTTCAACAGGGCATGATGGACCTGCTTCATTTACGAGCTGACCCTTGTCATTTGTCATTGTTCTTACTCTGCCCACAGCTGTACCTGCGATGATGATATCACCTGTTCTGAGAGTACCGTTCTGAACAAGAACTGTAGCGATAGGACCCTTACCCTTATCAAGTCTTGCTTCGATAACTGTACCCTTTGCAAGACGGTTAGGGTTAGCCTTTAATTCCTTAACTTCTGCAATGAGAAGAATGTTTTCCAGAATCTCATCAATACCCATACCTGTCTTTGCAGAACATGGAACTGCGATGATATCACCGCCCCATTCTTCAACAACAAGGCTGTGTTCAGTAAGCTCCTGCTTTACCTTATCAGGGTTTGCAGTTTCCTTATCCATCTTGTTGATAGCAACGATGATCGAAACATCTGCAGCCTTAGCATGGTTGATTGATTCGACAGTCTGTGGCATGATACCGTCATCAGCCGCAACTACGAGGATTGCGATATCAGTAATATTAGCACCTCTTGCTCTCATAGATGTGAAAGCAGCGTGACCAGGGGTATCAAGGAATGTGATCTTCTTACCCTGGTGAGTAATCTGATATGCACCGATATGCTGTGTAATGCCGCCGGCTTCTGAAGCTGTAACGTTTGCATTTCTGATACGGTCGAGAATTGAAGTTTTACCGTGGTCAACGTGACCCATAACAACTACTACAGGGCTTCTTTCTTCAAGGCTTGCAGCGTCGTCTTCGTCGTTTTCGATAAGTCTTTCTTCGATAGTAACGATAACTTCCTTTTCAACCTTAGCGCCAAGCTCTTCTGCTACAAGGGACGCTGTATCAAAGTCAACAACTTCATTTACGGTTGCCATAACGCCGAGCATCATGAGCTTTTTGATAACCTCAGATGCTGTGACCTTAAGTCTTGAAGCAAGCTCTGAAACAACGATTTCGTCAGGAATAAGCACCTTGAGCTGCTGCTTTCTTGCGCGCTCAAGCTCAAGTCTTCTGAGCTTTTCTGTTTCTGTTTCCTTCTTTGAGAACTGCTGCTTTTTGTGCTGCTGTGACTTCTGAGTAAGCTTCTGCTTCTTTGTATAGTTATCCTTGCCGCCATTCTTTGAATGAGTAGCAAGAGTATCATACTTTTCGTTGTACTTATCAAGCTCAACATATGAGCCTCTTGTATCAACTGTTCTTACAACCTTCTGTGTCTTGTAAGAGCTGTCAGATGAAGTATTGCCAACAAGCTGCTGCTTTACACCGTGCTGCTGCTTCTGTGGCTGTGGTTTTGGCTGCTGAGGCTTTGGCTGTGGCTTAGGCTCAGGCTTTTTAACCTCAGGCTTCTTTTCTGATGCCTTGGCTTCTTCTGCCTTTGGCGCAGGCTTCTTTTCTTCGGCCTTCGGCGCTATCTTTTTCTCATCCTGCTTTGGCTTTTCGGTCTTAGCAGGCTTTGCAGGCTTCTTTTCTGAAGCCTTGGTTTCTTCTGCCTTTGGTGCAGGCTTTTCTTCTGCCTTTGGCTCAGGCTTTGTAGCCTTTGCAGCATAGTACTCATCAAAGCTTGCAACCTGGTTATGCTGTGTAAAATATTCAAATACGAAATTGATTTCCTCCGCTGTAAGAGTTGAAGTTGGTTTTTTAGCACCTTCAAACTGCTTAGCAAGGCAATCTATGATATCCTGGTTGGTAAGCGCTAAATCCTTAGCTAAAGCGTTTACCTTATAGCTACCTTTAATATTACTCATAGGCGTTAAATCCTCCTTATATTAGGGGTTTGAAACCTTTGTAAGTATGCTTTCAAGCTTCTTTGCAAAGCCCTTATCGAGCACCGCTACAATGCCGCTTCTCTTTGACAGAACATTTTTTATCTCATCCATCAAAACGCCTGCATCAAAAACGGGGACATTTTCTTTTTCACATACAAACAAAATTTCTTTTTTTGACTTTTCTGATAAATCTGACGCTATACATACGCATGAACATAAACCCGCTTTTATATTTTCAACGGTTATATCCATACCCATTACGATTTTGCCCGCCCTTCTGGCGATACTGAGAATGTTCAAAGAATTACTGCTCATTTTCAATATCTCCCTTTAACTCTGCAAGCATTGCATCATAAATTTCATCTTCTATTTTCATCGAGAACGCTTTTTCAAACTTTCTTGCCTTGCGGGCGGCTTCAAGGCACTCTATGCTGTGGCATATATATGCGCCTCTGCCTGACTTTTTTCCGCGAAGGTCAATTGAAACATCGCCCTCTGCCGATTTTACTACTCTTATAAGCTCGCGCTTTGGCTTCATTTCACCGCAACCCAAGCACTGCCTTAAAGGTATTTTCTTTGTTTTCAAGGCGTTCACCTCGTTAGTTTACAGGGTTTAATGGAACAATATCGATCTTGAAGCCTGTAAGCTTAGCGGCAAGCTTTGCGTTCTGACCCTTGTTGCCGATTGCAAGTGAGAGCTGATCGTTTGGAACAACTACTCTGCAAGCCTTCTGAGCATGCTTATCATCTTCAATTATTGTTGAACCATCCTCTGTAATCTCAACGCTGATAACCTCTGCAGGAGCTAAAGCCTTCTTTACGAACTCTGCTTCATCCTCGCTCCATTCGATGATATCGATCTTTTCACCCTTGAGCTCATCAACGATTGACTGTATCCTGCTTCTCTTAGGGCCAATGCAAGCGCCGATAGCGTCAACGTTAGGGTCTTTACTGTAAACAGCGATCTTGCTTCTTGAGCCTGCTTCACGGGAGATACCCTTAACCTCAACGATACCGTCAAACATTTCAGGAACTTCAAGCTCAAATAAACGCTTTACAAGATCCTTTCTTGATCTTGAAATTCTGATGATAGGCTTCTTATCCTTGTTTGCAACGTCTGAGATGTAAACCTTGATAATGTCACCAGGTACTAAAGTTTCACCAGGGATCTGTTCTTTTCTTACAAGGTAAACTTCCTTGCCTTCGATAGTAAGTATTGCATTGTATGTTACAGGCTCAACCTTAACAACTGTTGCTGATGCGCAATCTTCCTTCTTGCTTTCAAAAATCTCGATAAGCTTCTGTCTTTCGTATTCCTTCAAGTCCTGCTTGATGAACTGCTTTGCGCCCTGCGCTGCAACTCTGCCAAACTTTGTAGGATTGATCTTGATTTCAACCGTTCCGCCAAGAGTAGCTCTCTTTGAAATCAGGCGGGCATCTTCAAGAGTAATTTCGTTATCAGGGTCTGTAACCTCTGCAACTACTGTCTTTAATACCTTAACCTGAATCTTGCCATCCTTGGTTGAATCAACTCTTACTGCCTGACAACCCGGCATTTCTTTTCTTACTGCTTTTTCAATGCCCTGCTTGATTTTTGCTAAAAGCTCGTCGGATGTTATTCCGTTTTCCTGTGACAATGCATCGAGGGCTTCAAAAAACTCCTTTGCCATTTTAATCCATTCCTCCAATATAACATATTTGATTTAAAATTAACTAAAATAAGTCGGCATCGTCATTGAGACTTATCTTTGCACATTCCGAAAGTAAAAGCTCAACCTCACTGCCATTATACATAACCCATATCTTTTTATCCTCAAAAGATACGAGATTTGCAACAAATTCCTTCTGACTGTCAAACGCTTCAAGCGGCTTATAAGCCTTGATTTTAATATCACAGCCTATGCACCATAAGAAATGCTCGTCACGCCTGAGAGTTCTGCCAAGGCCCGGAGAACAGGTTTCAAAAATGTAATCCTGCTCGATAGGATCCTCTCTGTCGAGAATGTCACTGAATGGTCTGTGAAAATTCTCACAGTCATCAATGTCTACATAGCCTTCTTCCTTGTCGATATAAATTCTCAGATACCAGGTCGTTCCTTCTTTTTCAAAGACAACATCCCATAATACCAAGGAGAGTTCATCGCACAAAGGACGGGCAAGCTCAAATATCTTTTCAACCAAGTTTGTGCCCTTTTCGTTTTTAGCCATAACCTTTCCCCCTTTTTGAAACATGGCCTTAACAAACACAAAAGACCGGAAACACGTTCCAGCCTTTTTGTATACCATATTAAGCTATAAATAGTATATCACAAAGCGTATTTTTTTGCAATAGTTATTGTGTATATTTTGTAAATTTTAAACCTATCTTTTTTGCATTTATCGTCAATAACATTGAATTTGTAGATTATTTGTTAATTTGCGATTGACAATATAAAAAACAAATGCTATACTTATTGTGGTTATTTATTTTTATAATAAATTTAGATTTATATTTTTATACTCAGGAGGAGAAATTATGGCATTTTGTTCAAATTGCGGCGCTAACGTTGCTGAAGGCGCAAAGTTCTGCGCTAGTTGCGGTACACCTGTAAAGGCAGCTGAGCCTGCTACAAAGTTCTGCCCTGAATGTGGCAATAAGATGGATGCGACAGTAGCATTCTGTGCTAGCTGCGGTCACAATTTCAATATGGTTGAAGAAAAGGTTGAAGCCGTTGCAGAAGAAGTTCAGGCTGCTGTTGCAGCTGCACCTGCTGCAGCTGTGGAAGCTGTAACAGAAACAGTTGAAGAAGTAAAAGAAGTAGAAGAAGTTAAAAGAATAGATTAGGTATGCTTTATAGTACATCTTTCTTTTTTAATAATAGCTATTAATGGAAACCTAATAAATAATACAAATGAATTAATGCTAGAATATTGTGAATATTTAAATAGTATTACAAACGTACCACTTGATGTTCATTTAATGGTTGATGATCCTAAAAAAGAAGTTGTTAAATATAGTTTTTTACATGAAATCGTATGCACAACTATTATTGGATGATGAATCTTTTAGTTTTGATTTGAAATTACCGAATTCTATCTCCAC
>CALBJC010000115.1 GCA_937892655.1 uncultured Clostridia bacterium
TTTCCTTCATTTCGTCGATAAGCTCTTCAAAGTACTTCTTACCAACTTCCATAACTACGTCAGAGTACATCTGAATGAATCTTCTGTAGCAGTCCCAAGCCCATCTAGCGTTGCCTGACTTCTTAGCCATAACGTCAACTACTGTTTCGTTAAGACCAAGGTTTAAGATTGTGTCCATCATACCAGGCATTGAAGCTCTAGCACCTGAACGTACTGATACGAGAAGTGGATTTTCTGAATCGCCGAACTTCTTGCCTGCGATTTCTTCCAGCTTCTTGATGTTTTCTAAGATCTGTTCCTGGATTTCAGCATTGATCTGCTTGCCGTCCTCATAGTACTGTGTACAAGCTTCTGTTGATACAGTAAAGCCCTGTGGAACAGGAAGACCAAGCTTTGTCATCTCAGCGAGGTTTGCACCCTTACCACCGAGGAGTTCTCTCATTGAGCCATCGCCCTCAGAGAACAAATAAACCCATTTTCTGCTCATTGGTTTCTACCTCCAAAAAATTTGAAATTCCCGTAAATGCTGTGAAAATTTCTGTAAATGGATACAGTAATCCCACATTTCTTACGGACGTACTAATATTATAGCAGATTTAAAAGAAAATTCCAATAGTTTCACAAAAATTTTTCGAAGAAATTCTGCACAACTTTATGTTAAATATTAGTCAATTTACATAAAAAACAGATAAATGGGCTTTTTGCTATTGAATTTATGCGCCTTTTTTGGCATAATGAGTATATATAATACTATAACAATAATCTGTTTATATAAATTTGAAAGGACTGACGATTTATGGGTAACTGCGCAGTTATACTTGCAGGCGGTCAGGGTAAGAGAATGAAGGCAGATATGCCTAAGGCATTATGTGAGGTTTTGGATACTCCGATGCTCGATTGGGTAACAAAGGCTGCTGAGGATTCAGGCATCAACGATATCTGTATCGTAACCGGCTATCGCCATGAGGATATTGATAAACACCTAAACGGCAAATATGAAACCGTTGTTCAGACAGAGCGATTAGGCACAGGTCACGCTGTTATGCAGGCTAGGGATTTTCTTAGCACTCGTCCTGACGGGCACACGATTATTTTTTACGGTGACGCTCCGTTTATCGACAAGGAAACTATAACAGATGCGCTTGACCTTCACATTAAAAATGACCACGCTGTAACGGTTGTAACATCTATTGCTGATGACCCTACAGGCTATGGCAGAATTGTAAGAGATGAAGAAGGCATCAAGGCTATTGTTGAGCATCGTGACTGCACCCCTACCCAGCTTATGATAAACGAGGTAAACTCAGGCGTTTACTGGTTTAAAACTGCTGACCTTTTAGACGTTATCTTTGATATTTCGCCAAACAATGCTCAGGGCGAATATTACCTTACAGACGCAATTTCTCTTCTACTTCAGAAGGGCAAAAAGGCAGGCTCATACATTTCACAGAACAAGAATGTAGCACTTGGCGCTAATGACAGAAGAGGTCTTCTGAATTTAAATAACATCGCAAGAATGGAGATAATCAACCGTCATCTTGACAACGGCGTAAACTTCACCTGTACAGATGGCGTTATCATCGGTCAGAATGTTATGATCGGCGTTGGCACTACAATTCAGGGCGGTACAATACTGCAGGGCTTTACAAACATCGGTGAAAACTGCGATATAGGCCCTAATACCCTTATCTCAAACTGTACTGTTGGCAACGAAACAAAGCTAAACTCCATTCAGGCGGCTGACTCTGTTATCGGCAACAACGTAAAGATTGGCCCATTTGTTAATATAAGACCGGGCAGCGTTATCAAGGACAGAGTTAAAATCGGTGACTTTGTTGAGATTAAAAATTCAGTTATCGATGAGGCTACTTCTGTAGCGCACCTGACTTACATAGGCGACAGCGATGTAGGCAAGAATGTAAACTTCGGCTGTGGCTGTACTACCGCTAACTATGACGGCGAAAACAAGTACAGAACGGTTGTCGGCGACAACTCATTTATCGGCTGTAACACAAACCTTATCGCCCCTGTAAAGGTTGGTAAGAGCGCATACACAGCGGCAGGCTCAACTATCACAAGAGACGTTCCTGACGGCGCTTTGGCAATTGAGCGAGGTCAGACAGTAGTCAAGGAAGGCTTTGCTACAAGAAAGCTTAAGGTAAGAACTGAAAAGTTTGAAAAGGCTAAGAGGAAATAATTAAAAGTAATTAAAAATTCTATATCCGCTGACACCCCGTACCCTCTCGGTTACGGGGTTAAAGTGGTTTTAAAAAAGTGAGGTTGTATTTTTATGGCAGCAGTTGAATATATTATTGTAGGGCTTGGAAACCCTGGCTCAAAATACGAAACTACAAGGCATAATGCTGGCTTTCTGACAGTAGCTCGCCTTGCTGATAAGCTCAATATTAAGCTCAACAAGCTCAAATTCAAGTCCCTATGCGGCGAGAGTATGATATTTGGCAAAAAGTGCCTTATAATGCAGCCGCAGACTTTTATGAACAACTCGGGCGAGGCTGTTGTGGAGGCTATGAAATTCTACAAGGTGCCGATAGAGAATGTTCTGGTAATCTATGATGACATCTCTCTTGCCCCTTCACAGCTGAGAATAAGAAGAAAAGGCTCTGACGGCGGTCACAACGGTATAAAGAGCATTATCTACCTTACAGGTAAGGATACATTCCCAAGAATCAAGATTGGCGTAGGCGCAAAGCCTCACCCTGACTATGACCTTGCTGACTGGGTTTTATCAAACTTTACCCCAAACGAAAGAAAACCGATGGAAGAAGCTATAGACAAGGCCTGCGAGGCTGTTGAGCTCATTGTTTCGGGTAAGCTCGATCAGGCTATGAACAAATTCAACTAGGTAAATTTATGAGTATTTTTAATACCTTCTATGAAAATCTCGACTATGCAAAAAAGCTTGACAGCGCAATAAAAGGGCAAAAGCTTCCCGCATCGTTATCGGGAGTTTCTCACATTCACAAATGTCATACAGCCTTTGGTCTTGCAAAAGATCAGAGGGTTTTTGTGTTGTGTGAGGACGAAGCTGCGGCAAGAAAAACCGCTGACGATATAAATGTTTTAGCAGACAAGACTATTGCCTGCGTTTTTGCGGCAAAGGATTTTTCATTCACCCACATTGAGAGTATTTCAAAGGAATATGAGCATCAGAGAATTGAGGCTTTATCAAAGCTTATAAGCGGTGAATGCAAGATTATTGTAGCTTCAGTTGAAGCTGCAATGCAGGCTACTATCCCAAAAGATATTCTTATTTCTCATACTGCTACGATTTCATCGGGCGATGAGATTGATACAAAAAATTTAGCCTTAAAGCTTGTGAAAATGGGCTATACAAAAACCTCTCAGGTTGA
Source organism: uncultured Clostridia bacterium (assembly GCA_937892655.1). Lineage (GTDB taxonomy): Bacteria > Bacillota > Clostridia > Oscillospirales > Ruminococcaceae > CALBJC01. Next base: position 3,372 of record CALBJC010000115.1, read on the forward strand.
GGGTCAGGCTCAGTTTTCAATCAGAGGCTCAATTGTTGACATCTACCCCGTAAACGCCACAGCGCCGCTGAGAATCGAGCTTTGGGGCGATGAGGTTGATACGGTTTATACCTTTGATACTGAGTCACAAAGAAGAATTGACGCTGTTAAAAAGGCGGTTATAACCCCTGCAAATGAAATCTGCTATGAGTCAGACGAGGTACTTGTTGAAAAAATTCAGGTGCTCGCTTCAAAACAGCGCTCTAAAAAGGCTGATATCATAAAGGCAAATCTGCAAAAGGATATTGAGCGCATAGGCAGTAAAATTACCCTTAATAATATGGATAAGTATTATGCTCTTTGCTACCCTGACGCCGCTAGCGTTTTAGATTATTTTGATGACGGTATAGCGCTTATTTTCGAGCATACGAACTGTCTTGAAAAAGCAAAGGCTTATACCTCACAGCTTTCAGAGGATATAAAGATTTTCTTTGAAGAGGGCATTTTATGCAAGGGGCTTGAAAGCTTTTATTTTGAGATGCCGCAGATTCTTCAAAAATGTGATGAAATAGGCTCTGTTTACTGCGATTCATTCCTACGAGGCTCAGGCGGGCTTAAATTCAAAACGCTCATTATGGCAAACGCCTTGCAGACGGCTAACTGGAGCGGTGACATAAAACAGCTCATAGAAGACCTTGAGATTTTCTGCGAGCGAGGCTACTGTACTGTTGTAATGGCGGGTACAGAAAAGACCGGCAAGATACTTGTAAATGACCTGCGTGACGCTGGCTTTGCCTGCGAGCTTTTAAAGGATAAAAGCCCGATAATCAAAAAGATGGTTTATGTAAGACACGGCTCGGTTTCAGGCGGCTTTGAATTTCCTGACGAGTGCCTTGCATTTATAACTCAGGCTAAGGCTTTAAATTCTTCTCAGCGAAAGGTTAAAAAGCGCAAGAAGGGCGAAGAGATAAAGAGCCTTTCAGACGTTACAGAGGGCGATTTAGTTGTTCACAGCATTTATGGCATCGGTAAATTTGTCGGCATAAAACAGCTTGAAAATGACAATGTTTTAAGAGATTACATCACTATCAAATACGCAGGTACCGACGTTTTGTATGTTCCCGTTACTCAGCTTGACCTTATTTCAAGATATATAGGTCCTCGTGATGACAGCTCTGTAAAGCTCAACAAGCTTGGCGGTGAGGGCTGGCAGAAAACAAGAGCGAGGGTTAAAAGCGCTGTTGCTGATATGGCAAAGGAGCTTATCGAGCTTTATGCAAAGCGTCAGACGAGCAAGGGATATGCATTCTCGTCCGACAACGACTGGCAGGCTGAATTTGAAGAACGCTTTGACTATATGGAAACTGACGATCAGCTGAGGAGTATTGAAGAGATAAAGGCTGATATGCAAAAGGCTGTACCTATGGACAGACTGCTATGCGGTGACGTTGGCTTTGGTAAAACAGAGGTAGCACTGCGCGCTGCTATGAAATGTATTTTAGACTCAAAGCAATGCGCCATTTTAGTACCTACCACAGTTTTAGCGTGGCAGCATTATCAGACAGCGCTCAGGCGTTTTGAGCATTTTCCGATAAAGATTGAGCTTTTATCAAGATTTAGAACTCCAAAACAGCGTGAAGAGATCGTAAGAGCTGTAAACAGAGGTGAGATCGACCTTATTATCGGTACTCACAGAATTGTTCAGAAGGACGTTGTTTTCAAAAACTTAGGTCTTGCAATTATTGACGAGGAGCAGCGTTTTGGCGTTGCACACAAGGAAAAATTCAAGGAGCTTTTTGCTGGCGTTGATATGCTCACCCTTTCTGCAACCCCTATTCCGAGAACGCTCAATATGGCGATGTCGGGTATAAGGGATATGTCGGTAATCGAAGAGCCTCCGCAGGACAGACAGCCTGTTCAGACCTATGTTATCGAGCATAACGACGGAGTAATTTTGCAGGCTATTGCAAAGGAGCTAAGGCGTGGCGGTCAGGTTTACTATATACACAACCGCATTGAAACGATAGAGCGATGCGTTATGAAGCTTCAGAGTATGCTCCCTGATGCAAGAATAGGTATTGCGCATGGCGCTATTGATGAAAAGGCTCTCTCTGAAATATGGCGACAGCTTATTGACAGAGAGATTGATATTTTAGTATGCACTACCCTTATCGAAACGGGCGTTGATGTACCAAACGTCAACACCCTTATCATTGAAGACGCAGACAGACTCGGTCTTTCACAGCTTTATCAGCTAAGAGGCAGAGTTGGCAGATCAAACAAAAGAGCGTTTGCATACTTTACCTTCAGAAAAGGCAAGGCGCTTTCTGAAATCGCCGACAAGCGACTTTCTGCAATCAAGGAGTTTACTCAGTTTGGCTCGGGTTTCAGGATAGCTATGCGTGACCTTGAAATAAGAGGTGCAGGCTCGATACTCAGCGCAAAACAGCACGGCCATATGGAAGCGGTAGGCTATGATATGTATATAAGGCTTTTATCCGAGGCTATTGCCGAGCAAAAGGGCGAGGCACTCCCCCGTTCACCTGAGGACTGTCTTGTTGATATTGCCATTGAAGCGTATATCCCTGAAAGCTATATTGAGTCACTCAGTCAGCGTATTGAATGCTACAGAAAGATAGCTTGTATTCAGAATAAAGACGATTATATGGATGTTTTAGATGAGTTTATCGACCGCTACGGTGACCCGCCAAAATCGGTTATCGGGCTTGCAGATGTAGCGCTTATGAGAAATACAGCCTCATCGCTTAAAATTACTGAAATCACACAGCAAGGCGATTTTGTTTTATTCTTTATAAAGTATATGACAAACAATCAGATAGTAGCGCTCAATACAAACTATAAAAACAGAATTGCGTTTATCGGCAGCGGTAAATCATATTTTAAAATAAAGCTTTTACCAAAACAAAAAACCCCTTCACTGATGAAAGAGGTTTTAGAGCTTATGGTTGAAAATAATACAGATACTGAAACTATCGAAAAACTGACAAACTAAAAAAATCCGAAGGCTAAAACCTTCGGATTTTTCTTTTTACTTAATTTCAACAGGCCAGTTTGAAATATACTGGTAAAGCAAAACTACATCACGGATAGATACATCATTATCGCCGTTTGTATCAGCCTTTGTAAGATTTATTGTAACTGCGCGGTGTGAAATATGCTGATAGAGTAAAACTACATCTCGAATATCAATTTCGCCGCTGTCGTTTACATCACCTGTATTTGTAACAGCAGGGATTGTTGAACCGCCGTTATCGTCATCTTCTTCATTTTGTGGCACTACAAGCTCAAAATGATATACAGTTAAATCTGTACCCGCAGCGCCTACATAGATTTTATCGAGATACTTCAAAAAGTCATCTGATTTAAAGCCTGATACGCAGTTTTCATAAGAATACTTTACATAGTATTTTCCGTTTTCAAGTGTTCCGCTTTCGCTTGAAGGGATTTTTGCCCATCCCTCACCGCCTGACATCGACTGGAAGATAAGCTCTATCTTATCCTTTGTGCCTGAGTATTCTACATAGAAATACGCACCTTCTTCAATCGCCTTTCTGATAGGGATAGTAGCGTCAATAGAGAGTGCCTGCGACCAGCCCGAAGCTGACGACTCGCTGTCTGAGAATACAAATTTATCCTCATCGCTGTCAGTATCTGCCGCAGGGTCATAGTTATTGTAGGTTGAAATGAGCATATCAGCGATATTGCTATAGGTAAATGACTTTGACCATCTGCTGTAAAGACCAAAGTTTTCAGCGCCTACATTAAAGGCGTTGTTATCCCACCATACAATCGGCATATCATACTTTGCCGCTACTGTTGCAAAAGCCTCTGCGTGAAGAAGTCGCTGGTCGGTATTATTCTTGTTGATTGAGCCAAATTCACCGATTACTACAGGAATACCCTTATCCTGAAAAAGCATTGACATACCCTCAAAGAGAGATTTCAAGCTCTTTTCATCATCTGATGTCCAGTTTGTGTGACCGGTACCGCTGAATGCAAAATCAAACGGCTGATAAGCGTGAATTGATACTGCTATCATATCATCAGCCTCATTCTTTTCCCAGCCGAGCATTTTAGGAGTATCGCATGAAGCGCAGTATGTAGGGAGCATGATAAGACGTGAAGCATTGTTGCCGCCCGTTGCTCTGATAGCCGCACGGCCTACCTCGTTTACCTCATTGACAAGTGAGTAAAGCTCTGTGGTACCTGTCCAGTCCTCGCCGCTTCTTGGCTCGTTTATAATTTCAAAAATGAGCTTGTCACCGTAGTTTTTAAAGTGGTTTGCAACCTGAGTCCAAACAGCTGACACTTCATTCTTGACAGCCTGCTGGTCGGATGGGTTTGTTGTAAATTCATGCTGAATATCATTATGGTGGATATTGATAATAACATACATATCATTATCAAGGCCATAGTTTACAACCTCTTCAACACGGTTTAAAAAATCAGCACTTATTGTAAAGGTTGAAGAATTTGTATATCTTGTATCCCATCTTACAGGAATACGAAGGGTTTTAAAGCCTTTATCTGCAATATCATCGATCATATCCTTTGTTGTCGCAGGATTGCCCCATGCAGTTTCTGATGAACCCGCTTCAAGAGAGTTGCCAAGGTTCCAGCCTACTCCCATATCAGAAACAATTTCCTGCGCTGTAAGACCACGCATTGTGGTATAGATAGCCTGTGCCTTTGGCGGCTCTACTGCAAACAAGCCTATACAAAGTACAAATGACATTAAAGCGCTAAGCGCTCTTGAAAAATGTTTTTTCATACAAAAATCTCCTCAAAAATAACGTTACAGTTTAAGTTAAGTAAAGAATACCACAGTAAAATAGATTTTACAATAGATTTTACCAAAGCTTTACAAATAAATTTCTCTTGTCTGTCATTTTGCGACAATTTAATACCCATAAATAGTATATAATATGTATTGACTTTAATCTCATTTATGATAAAATTATATGTAGATTGTTTTAAGAAAGGTTTAAGAAATGGAACATACATTTTCTACATTAAAGCGCATGCTTTTTGTTTATAACCCTTATGCGGGTAAGGGTGCTGTTGCGCCAAAGATTTCTGAAATGCTCGATATTTTTGTAAAGGGCGGTTATCTTGTTTCTGCCTACCCTACTCAGCAGGCTGGCGATTGCTACAGAATAGTTGCAGAGATTTCTGACAGATTTGATATGGTAGTAGCCTGCGGCGGTGACGGAACACTCAACGAGGCTATAAAGGGTCTTATGGAATGCGATGTAAAGAAGACCTTTGCATACATGCCTGCAGGTACAACAAACGATTTTGCAACTACTCTGCATATCCCGAAAGACTTAATTTACGCTGCTCATACAGCGATTGACGGTATTCCGTTTGAATGCGATTTAGGGCAGTTCGGCGATGAGCATTATTTCACCTACGTTGCGGCATTCGGCGCATTTACAAGCGTTTCTTACGAAACTCCGCAGAAGAACAAAAATATCTTCGGTCACTTAGCGTATGTAATAGAGGGTGTAAAGCAGATAGCGTCACTTGAATCATACGTTATCACAGTTGACCACGACGGCGAAGAAATAACAGACGAATACATCTTAGGTATGGTTACAAATACCGTTTCTGTAGGCGGTTTTAAAAAGCTTACAGATATGGGCGTTATATTAGATGACGGCCTTTTTGAGGTTATTCTTATAAAAGCACCGCAAAGCCCTATGGATTTGCAGAATATCTTGACCTGCGTATTAAAGCAGGATTTAAATCCACAGTATTTTACATCATTTAAGACCTCAAAGGTAACTTTTAGATCTGACAACGAGATAAGCTGGACTATTGATGGTGAAAACGGCGGTAAGCATAATGAGATTACTATCCGCAACAAGATGAGAGCATTCTCAATCCATGTAAACTACCCTGACAGCACGCTTTCAGATACGCTGACAAAGGAAATTGAATACTAAGCTTTTGCTTAAAAATATACCCCGTGAAGAAATTCTTCACGGGGTGTTTTTTATCTCATAGATAAATTGGAATTTGTCTAACAGATTCACATATTGTGACTTAGCTATAGAGGTCTATCAGTACAGCTCTACATGGAGAACCGTCTGCACCTGATAAATTCAGCGGTGCAGCATTTAAAAAATAAACACCTTCAGACACCTCTGACAAACGGATTCCTTCAAGTAAGATAACATTAGCACCCAGAAGCGTAAGATGTACTGCCATTGGCGCATTTTGCGGTCCGATTGTCTGGGGTTCATTGCCCAGAAGTAAAATATCTGAAGATGCAAATACCTTTGCTGCCTCTAATGATACTTCGACATCTCCTTTAATCAGAATTCTCTTTGTCGCTTCTGGGCTCTGTTTTCTCGCTTTTTCAATTATTTCTGCAGCATCATTGCAAGTGATAATTCCATGATGCTCTGCCACATAAGCCATTCCCACAAAGGTCTCTAAGCATATCTCATCTACAGTTTTTCCGTCTTTAATAAAATGAAACGGTGCATCTATATGCGTGCCGTTGTGTGCACACATATTAAGTGCCGTCAAATTATATGCTTCCCCTTTTTCCATTGATTTGAGTATCTTTTTCTCAGGGGTCGGGTCGTCGGGATACACCTGACAATTGAAAACTTCTTGAGAAATATCGTAGATTTTCATCACTTAATTCTCCTTTATCAAATTCTTATTTATCGTTCAGTTAATTATAGCAGATACATTGTTATCAGTCAATGAAAAAAGCCACTTTTGACATAATATCAAAAGTGGCTTTATTATTTGACTATTAAATTAAAGCTTCAAGTCTTTTGTAACAAAAATTACTTTGTAAGTCTAGCTTCGAGGTCAGCGAGCTCCTGAGCAAGCTTTGCAGGGAGTCTGTCGCCAAACTTAGCGTAGAATTCCTTGATGCCCTTAACATCTTCGAGCCAGAGATCCTTATCAACTGAGAGAAGATCAGCAACAACTTCTGTTGTGATGCCTTCATCTTCAAGACCTTCGATGTTGATATCTTCAGGCTTTGGTTCAAAACCTATAGCTGTTTCAACAGCGTCAGCCTTGCCATCGCATCTGTCGATGATCCAGTCTAAAACTCTCATATTGTCGCCGAAGCCGGGCCAGATGAAGTGACCTTCGTCATCTGTTCTGAACCAGTTAACGTTGAAGATCTTAGGAGCCTTGTCGCCGAGCTTTTCGCCCATTTCGAGCCAGTGAGCCCAGTAATCGCCCATATTGTAACCGCAGAATGGAAGCATAGCCATTGGGTCACGTCTTACAACGCCTACTGCACCTGCAGCTGCAGCTGTTGTTTCTGAAGCCATGATTGAGCCTACGAATGTACCGTGAGCCCAGTCAAATGACTGATATACCAGAGGAGCTGTCTTTGCACGACGGCCACCGAATACGATAGCTGATACAGGAACGCCCTTAGGGTTGTTGAATTCTGATGAGATGCATGGGCAGTTTTCAGCTGGAGCTGTGAAACGTGAGTTTGGATGAGCAAGCTTCTGTGGCTTACCGTCAGCAGCGATAACAGAAGTAAATTCCTTACCGTTAACCTTAGCGCCCTTCCATTCTGTAGCGTTTTCAGGTGGGTTCTTGTCAAGACCTTCCCACCAAACTGTCATATCATCATTGTTGATACATACGTTTGTGAAGATTGTGTTCTTCTTTGTTGACATCAAAGCATTGTAGTTTGACTTTTCGTTTGTACCAGGAGCAACGCCGAAGAAGCCGTTTTCAGGGTTGATAGCCCAGAGTCTGCCGTCTTCGCCCTGCTTGAGCCAAGCGATATCGTCACCAACTGTCCATACCTTGTAGCCGTTCTTGCGGTAGCCTTCCGGTGGGATAAGCATAGCGAGGTTTGTCTTACCACAAGCTGATGGGAATGCAGCTGTTACATACTTGATTTCGCCGTTTGGCTTTTCAATACCGAGAATAAGCATATGTTCAGCCATCCAGCCTTCGTTCTTACCCTGGTATGAAGCAATTCTGAGAGCAAAACACTTCTTACCGAGTAAAACGTTACCGCCGTAAGCAGAGTTAATTGACCAGATTGTATTATCTTCAGGGAAGTGAACGATATATCTCTTTTCAGGGTCGATATCAGCCTTTGAGTGTAAACCACGAACGAAGTCGTTTGATTCGTCGCCAAGGTTTTCAAATGCCTGCTTACCCATTCTTGTCATAATATCCATATTGAGAACAACATAGATTGAGTCAGTAACCTCTACACCAACCTTAGCAAGAGGTGAACCGATAGGACCCATTGAATATGGGATAACATACATTGTTCTGCCCTTCATAACGCCGTCATACATAGGTGTGAGCTTAGCGTACATTTCCTTAGGGTCGCACCAGTTGTTTGTAGGACCTGCTTCTTCCTTAGTTGATGTACAGATGAATGTTCTGTCTTCAACTCTGGCAACGTCGTTAGGGAGAGTACGGTGATATACACAACCAGGGAGCTTTTCCTGATTGAGCTTGATCATTTCGCCTGATGCGAAAGCTTCTTCTCTGAGAGCTTCAAGCTGTTCATCACTACCGTCGATCCATACTACCTTATCAGGCTTAGTAAGAGCGATCATTTCTTCAACCCACTTGTTAACGTTAGGGTTTTTTGTTAAACTTACCATTATAGATAACTCCTTCCATAAAAGAAAATTATTTACTGTTTTGGAAAAACGAGCCTTTGAAACAGCTCAAAAACTACAAATTTCCCTACATACAATTATAAACCAAAGCTGTCAATATGTCAATAGTATTTTTACTATATTTTGTTAATCGCTTAACAATATTTTGCAAGGTAAAAAGTTGTGATTATTCATTTTTGTGTATAAATTTACATTTCAAAGTTAATATTTGGCTTTTCAATGAATAATCTGCTATAAAATTATTCATAATAGCTTTAATTTTAAGCTCAACAACAAATCGGTATATACTATTATGCCTCAAAAACTTTAAAATAACAAAAAGTAATTTTGCTATTGAAAAAATCTGATAAAAAAAGTATAATATAATCAGATAATAAAAAGGAGGTATTCTTATGGCAAGCATTATGGATTCACCAAGACAGTTTCATATCAAAACGCAAAAAGGCGAGGTAGGAAGATACGTTATTTTAGCGGGCGACCCCGGCAGAATTCCTCTTATCGCTGAGAATTTTGAAAACTCAAAATGCGTAGCGCAAAACAGAGAGTATACAGTTTATACAGGCTACCTTGACGGTCAGATGATTACTGCCTGCTCGACTGGCATAGGCGGACCTTCTGCGGCTATTGCGGTTGAAGAGCTTGTAAAATGCGGTGCTGATACTTTTATAAGAGTAGGCACAAGCGGCGGTATCGACCTTAAGGTTTCAGGCGGTGACCTGATTGTAGCATCTGCGGCAGTCAGGGGCGACGGCACATCAAGAGAATATCTGCCTGAGGGGTATCCTGCGGCGGCTGATTACGAGGTTGTATTTGCCCTGAAAAAAGCGGGCGATATGACAAGCGAAAATGAAGACGGCAAGCGCTGTCACGTTGGCGTTGTGCAGAGCAAGGATTCATTCTATGGCGAGGTAGAGCCTGAGGCTTCACCTGTCGGTAATTTTCTTTTAGACAGATGGGAGCAGTATGTAAAATGCGGTTGTCTTACTAGCGAGATGGAATGTGCAACTATCTTCTCTGTAGGTATTGCAAAAAGAGTAAGATGCGGAGCAGTTTTAACAGCTCTATGGAATGTTGAGCGCTCAAAGGCAGGACTTGCAGACACTATAACCTACGACAGCTCAAGGGCAATAAGATGCGCTGTTGACGCTATGAGGATACTCATAAAGGACGATATGAACAAATAATCAAGTAATAAAAAAGCGACTTTTGACAAAAATCAAAAGTCGCTTTAATTATTTTTCAAATCTGATTATACGTATAAAGGCTTTATTCTTTTCAATACTTTTAAATAAAATCACGCCTAAGATACAAACGCATACAAATTCGCCCATGGCTACCTGCGCCATTGATAAAAACAGCGGCAGACCGTAGAAAAGATTTAGCTCTGCGCCAACAATTATGGCATTTACTATTACGGGAAAAACTGAGGCTATATAGATGTTTTTTGATTTGTAAACCAAAAATGCCGCTATGACAGTAGCCAGCGTTCCAAAGATAACATCTATCGGCATTGCGCTGAAGATGTTTGCGATAAGACAGCCGACAGACAAAGCGTAGATATACTCCTTTTTATAAAAACAGAGCAGTATGAGCGCTTCTGAAATGCGAAACTGTATGTTTGAATATGAAAGCTCACCGAGCATTACGGTTAAAACTACATATATTGCCGCTACTATCGAAAGAGCAGTAAGCTTTTTTGTAGTCAGATTTATTTTCACTTAAATTCTCCTTTTGGAGAAAACATAAAAAAGAAAAAGCGTGTCCGATAAGGGCACGCTTTTTTAGCTTTTAATGTTTTGCCCCTGTTTTTATTAACGAGTGGTTGTACATAAAATGTACGTCTAGGATACACTCAAAATATTATATTTTCAGATTAAGCCTTGCCTACTGAACCGAAGAGTTCCATCTTAGCCTTTACTGTAGCCTTGATAGCTTCAAAGCCTGGTGCGAGGAGCTTTCTTGGGTCAAAGCCCTTGCCCTGAAGATCCTTACCGTCTTCGATGTACTTTCTTGTAGCTTCCTGGAATGCAAGCTGGCATTCTGTGTTAACGTTGATCTTAGCAACGCCAAGTGAGATAGCCTTCTTGATCATATCTTCAGGAATACCTGTACCGCCGTGGAGTACAAGTGGCATATCGCCTACTGCTTCGTTTACTGCTGCGAGTGTTTCAAATGAAAGACCAGCCCAGTTAGCAGGATACTTACCGTGGATGTTACCGATACCTGCAGCGAGCATTGTTACGCCGAGGTCAGCGATCATCTTACATTCCTTAGGGTCAGCACATTCGCCAGCACCTACAACGCCGTCTTCTTCACCGCCGATTGAACCAACTTCAGCTTCGAGTGAGATACCGAGTACGTCACAAGCGTTAACAAGAGCTGTTGTCTTAGCGATGTTTTCTTCGATTGGGTAGTGTGAACCGTCAAACATGATTGATGAGAAGCCTGCGTTGATACAAGCCTTAGCACCTTCAAATGAACCGTGGTCAAGGTGGAGAGCAACAGGTACTGTGATACCGAGTTCATTGATCATACCCTTTACCATACCAACGATTGTTGTGTAACCGCACATATACTTGCCGGCACCTTCTGATACACCGAGGATAACTGGTGACTGAAGCTCCTGAGCTGTGAGAAGAATAGCCTTTGTCCATTCAAGGTTGTTGATGTTGAACTGACCTACAGCATACTTGCCTTCTCTTGCCTTAGTGAGCATTTCCTTAGCTGATACTAACATTGAAATTACCTCCAATAATGAATTTTTTCATTTACTTTATTATTATAACCTACCGACAGATAAATTTCAAGTGTTTATGTGAAAAAGTTATCAAGCCAAAAGAATGATTTTTTGTTGCATTTGTTCAGTTTTTTTGGTATACTATTTTTGACATCAGTTACTAAAAGAAAGGATAAATGATTATGAAAGACGGTTTTATAAAGGTTGCTAAGTGCGCTCCAAAAATCAGAGTATGCGATTGTGACTACAATGCAAAAAACATTGTAGAATACGCAAAAGAGGCTTATGATAAAGGTGCTACGGTTATCCTCTTCCCTGAGCTTTCTGTAACGGGCTGTTCATGCGGGGATTTATTTTATCAGACAGCACTTGTAAAGGGTGCTGAAAATGCGCTTTGCGAAATCTGCAAGGGGCTTTCAGACATCGACGCTTTTGTAGTTGTTGGTATGCCTGTTATTTCAGATGAATATAAAAATTCAATCTTTGACTGCGCTGTTTGTATCTGTAAAGGTGAGATTATCGGTATTGTTCCAAAGAGCAATATTTTATCAAATTCAGAGCATGATGACGCAAGATATTTTACATCTCTCAAGGATATAAAGCCTCATGAAACTACCATAGCCGGTCAGGTTACTGTTATGGGGCAGATGGTTTTTTGCTGTGAAAAACTCAACGATTTTGTAATCGGCGTTGAGTTTGGCGATGACCTTATGAGCGTAAACTCCCCTTCTGTAAAGCTTGCACAAAACGGCGCTACTCTAATTTTAGCGCAAAGCAATATGGCGGATGTTGTTACAAGAAGAGATTATTATAAAACTGCAGTTTTAGCTATGTCACAAAAGCTTATCTGCGCTTATGCTATCGCAGCGCCTGGCTTTGGCGAGAGCACTCAGGATTTAGTTTACACAGGCTTTTCATTCACAGCCCAGAGAGGCAAGACGGTTGCAGAAAGTGACGAAGAAAAGTTAAACGGCATCACCTACGCTGACGTTGACCTTTCAATGCTTTCATCACTCAGAAGAAAAGCATCAACCTTTGAAAGCCAGAGCGACATTTTAAAGGTTTATATGAATTTAAGAGAAACTCCTCTTACAACCCCTGTTGCAAAATCACCTTTTGTACTATCAAATGACGATTTATCACAAAAGCGATGTGAAAAGATTTTAGCGCTTCAGGCAGCAGGGCTTGCAAAAAGGCTTGAGCATATAGGCTGCAAGAGTGCTGTTATCGGTCTTTCAGGCGGTCTTGACAGTACGCTTGCATTTATCGCAACTGTAAAGGCATTTGACCTTTTGGGACTTGACAGAAAGGGCATTATAGCTGTTACAATGCCTTGCTTTGGCACAACTGACAGAACAAAATCAAACGCCTTCAAGCTGAGCGAAGCGTATGGAGTAACTCTCAGAGAAATCAATATCACAAAGAGCGTTATGCAGCATTTTGAGGATATTGAGCAGGATCCTGACAACCACGATGTTACCTACGAAAACGCTCAGGCAAGAGAGAGAACTCAGGTTTTGATGGATATAGCAAACCAGACAAACGGTATGGTTATCGGTACGGGTGATTTATCTGAGCTCGCCCTTGGTTTTGCGACATACAACGGCGACCATATGTCGATGTACGGCGTTAACGCTTCTATACCAAAAACGCTTATGCGCCATATCGTAAAGAGTCAGGCAAAGGGTGAATTTAAAGAGGTACTCTTAGATATTTTAAATACCCCTGTATCGCCTGAGCTTTTACCGCCTGAAGAAAACGGCAGTATCGCTCAGAAAACCGAGGATATCGTAGGCCCTTACGAGCTTCACGATTTCTTCTTGTACTATATGGTTTCATGCTCATTTGCCCCTGCAAAAATTCTGAGAATTGCAAAATTTGCGTTTAAGGGAATTTACGATGACGCCACAATCGAAAAATGGCTGAAAATCTTTGTCAGAAGATTTTTCACCCAGCAGTTCAAGCGCTCATGCTTACCTGACGGCGCAAAGGTCGGCAGTCTCTCCTTCTCCCCAAGGGGCGACTGGAAAATGCCATCAGACGCCATCTCAAAGCTATGGCTTGATGAGATTTAATATAAAAATACAAAAGCTCAACCTTTTTTGAGGTTGAGCTTTTAACATTTTATGATAGATTTTCATAGTATAGACTACAGGTCAACGTGGTTGCACATGATGCCTTTGTCGGTGACGTCGATTATGGCGTAGGATGGGCGGCTGAAATCTCTCGGACAGGATGCAGAGCCCGGGTTTAACAGATATATACCGTCACGGTATTCGTAGTATCTGCAGTGGGTATGCCCGAAAAGGACTATCTTTGAGCCATTTGAAAGGGCGAGGTTGTAAATTCGCTCTGTTGAAGATTTTACCCCGTGAATATGACCGTGAGAGAAAAGTATCTTTGTATCCCCTGCCATAAAAATATCGGTCGAGGGGTACAATGAGTTATAATCGCAGTTTCCGCTTACCATTACGGCAGTTTTATGCGGGTAGAGGTCTTTTGCGTATTCAAACTCCCTTTCGCCATCACCTAAGAAAATAAAAGCATCAGCATTAGTGTTTCTGTCAAAGACCTTTGCTGCGGCACTTCTCTGACCGTGGGTATCTGAAAACACGACTATTCTCATATTCTTCATATAAAAACTCCCCCTTTTTAGTCTAACAAATCTGATTTTAACATATATTTTGTAGTAATGCAACAAACTTTCAGTTTAAAGGAGAAATTTGTATGCCGGATATAAACCCTCAGGCACTTGAAAACCTTATAGCAATAACAAGCAAGAAAATGGGCGTTTCACCGCAAAGCCTTCGGGCTGACCTTAAAAACGGTACGTTTGACAGAGCACTTTCAAAGCTCAGTCCTCAGGACTCGCAGAAGCTTCAGAAGGCACTTTCAGACCCAAAGCTTGCACAGATGATTTTATCGTCACCTCAGGCAAAGGAGATTTTCAAAAAAATCACCTCTGAGAACAAATAGGAGTTGAGATAATGGATGATATGATGTCGGTAATACAAAGCGCTATGCAAAACCCTGAAACTATGGCACAGCTAAATGCCATTGCGCAGTCGCTTTTTTCGGGTGATAACCAGACACAGCAAAATACTACCCTGCCCGACAGCATACCATCCCCACAAACTCAGAATACGGGTGATATTGATATTCAAAAGCTGATGAGTGTTGCAAGCGCAATAAAGAATACAAATCAAAAAGATACAACTATTGATTTTCTCTTTGCCTTAAAGCCTTTTTTAAAAAGCGAAAAGCAACAGAAAGCTGACAGAGTTATAAAGCTTTTGCGCTTACTTGCAATTTTGCCGATACTAAAAGAAAGCGGTATCTTAGGAGGCGATCTGATTGGCACAGCGTAATTCACAAGGTAACTTTTCAGACGCTCAGTTTCAGAATATGCAGCAGGAAGCTATAAAGAGAGTTATGGAAATGCAAAAGCGCTCAAACAGTATCGTAAGCTCTCACAATAACGCTAGTCAGCGTCAGAGCGCTCCCCTACCAAAGCCGCCTGAAAGCATACCGCAAAATCAGCAGAATAATCATACTCAAAACAGTTCACAGAATGATATTTCATCCCTTTTAAGCGGACTTATAGGCAACAGTCACAAGAATGATATTTTAAATTCTCTTCTCAACGAATTTAAGCCCGATGAAGAAAAAATAATACTCGGAATACTCATTTACATACTTGCAAAAAACGGTGCTGATTTAAAACTGATACTCGCCCTTGCCTATCTGATAATCTGAAAAATGATTATCAGATTTTTCTTTTGCGCTTTTCAAGACTTAAAATATTATTCATATTTGCTTGGCTATTTATCACAAAAAACGATTACATTTCTTGTGTAATCGTATTCAGCACGGCAGTTTAGTGCTATATTATGTCTTTTTTATACTAATCATATTATTTTTAATATGATATAATTACAGTAGAAGCAATATCTTTGCTTAAAGATTCGTTTATTTATTTAAATGGAGGCGTAAAAAATGCTTGGAAAAAGAATTTTAGCTGGCGTTCTCGCACTGGCTATGGTATTACCACTTGTAGCCTGCGGTAACGAAGCAGAAGAAAGCTCACAGTCAGATAAGGTAACTGTTCCACTTGACCAGTTTACAACTACAAGCGGTGACGGTGAAGGCGGCGAAGAAGCTGCACCACCAATCTCAGCTCTTCCTGACGATGCAGTAAAGACACTTAAGTGGATGGCAAACTACGACTTAAACCCTGCAGCAGACGCTGACAGAAGTACATCACTTGTTCTTTTTGAAGACGTTTGCGGCGGTAAGATTGAATGGGTTCAGACATCATGGGCTACTCAGTATACAGACCTTGCTAACGCAGTTTTGGGTAACAATGCTCCTGATATGTTCCCTTACAGCACAATGTCATTCCCTATGCACGTTGCTGCTGGTTTCTTCCAGTCAATTGAAGATGTAGTTGACTTTAATGACCCACTCTGGTCAGATATGAAGGAAACTGCAGACCAGTATGTATTAAACGGTGAACACTATGTTGCACCTATCGCTTCATCAGCTTCAGTAATCATGGCTTACAATAAGGATGGTATCGAAGAATACGGTCTTGAAGATCCATGGGAGCTCTACCAGGCTGGCGAATGGACTTGGGACAAGTGGGTAGAAATCATGGAAGAATGGGTTTCATACTCAACAGAAGAAGCTCCTAAGTTTGGTGTAAACGGTTGGTATCAGCCACAGCTCGTTCAGCAGACAGGTAAGACAATGGTCAACTACGTTGACGGTAAGTTCGTTCAGAACCTCTTCGACCCTGATATTGAAAGAGTTGAAACTTTGATCTACGATCTCGCTAAGAACGGTCTTAACGAATCAAACTGGTACGGTAACGCAAGAAACTGCTTCAAGTCAGGTAAGTCACTGTTCTATGTAATGGGCGCATGGGCTCTTACAGGCACAACAAACGGTCCTAAGGAAGACAGCAACTGGGGTATCTGCCCAATGCCTTCTGACCCTAACAACACATCAGGCCAGAAGATTGCCAGCGTTGACCTTACAGCTTATATGTGGGTAAACGGTTCAACATCAGCTGATGCTCTCAAGATGTGGTACAACTGCTGCAGAATGGCAGAAACAGACGAAACATACAGAGAAGTTTCAAAGCAGAAGTTCTTTGCTGATAACCCATACTGGACAGAAGAAATGTATGAAGGTATGATCGCATCTAACTCAGATGAACACCTCAAGATTTTTGACTACGCATTCGGTATTTCAACAGTAATGTCAGACGAAACAGCAGGCGAAAATAGGTACTCAGTTACAAAGAAGCTCTACGAATTCGTTACCCAGTACGACGAAAGCGGTACTCAGTACACATGGACTCAGGTAAGAGATACATACTTACCGGTTGTTGAAACTGAACTTGCAGACCTCAATGCTAAAATCGCTGCTTTGCAGAACTAATCAAAGCAAAAGTATAAGCCTCTTTTGGATTTCCAAAAGAGGCTTTTAATTTTGCATTTAGTATTTTACATTGATTTTTTGAACTCTCAAAGCGTTTCTGTCATAATACTCTACTATCATATATCTGGTTTGTTCATCAAAGCTAACCCGACACCATGTACCGTCAAAGTATTCTTTATCGGCATAGGTTATTGTAAACTCTCTTATATACTCTGAAAAGAGCTTATTGTGATACTGATAAACGCAGAATTCACCTGTTGAAGGATAGTATGCAAGGTTATAGGTAACGCTGTTGTCAGGAGCTTTTGCAGTTATTACTGACTCAACCTTGTTATCAACGCCCAAATAGATGAATATCGCACCAATTATGAGCATTACAGCAAAGCAGGAGATGGATGATGTTGAAGCAAAAAATCGAAATGATTTCATAACCATATCGGTTGTTATAAACAGTGCGGCAATTAAAATACTTATGATACCGAGATTGAAAAACGCTATATAATCCCATGTCATATTGCCTATCATTATAAATAAGCCCGATACTCTTGAGAGAATTGTAAGCGTTGTAAATAAGATTATAAAGAATGTCAAAAGCCCTAGGTTTACATACGCTATAATTTTCCTTACCTTAGAAAGCGATGAGATTTTTATACCGATATAAATTTCAAATAAAACTACCGCTAAAATTACAAGACCTAGTATCTCACTTATGGTGACAAGGGTATGAAATTTCGGGTTTACCTTTGCATCTAAAACAAGTGAAACGCCAAAAAGTATTGCCCATAAAACTATTGCTATTAAGGTTATGAGTATTACCCTTGAAGACTTTTTCTTAAACATATATCACTCCCCCGTTATTTTACAGTTGCAGGTAAGCCGTTTATTATTACTGAAGGGTCATCAATATCGATAACAAGAGATGAAACGCCGTCAATAGTTCTTGTATGAACCTTGTTTACACCCTCTTTTGTGATGTTTACTGTTACTGACGGAAGCTGGAAAACTGTTTTGTTTGAAACGCAGTTTATAGCGGTAAGCGGTCTGCCGCCAGCCATTGTTTCATAAACTGTCTGCAGATTTTCAAGCTTTTCATCACTGACACCAGCGTCAATTAAAATGTCTCTGAGCTTTATATCGTCAATTACAGGGATTTCAGTATCCTCTGTATTTTCATCAACTACCGCCTGAACCTTTCTGTTTACCTCGGTAATAACATTGTAGTCAAGCTCATCTGCTACAACATTTGTCAAAATATCCTGGAATGTATCAGCCTCATCCTTTGGAGAGAATACAAACTCACAGCCCAGAACATCTGTAACAACAGAGATATTTGGCTTTTTAGGAGCCTTTGTATAGAACATTACTCTGTTTATATCAGAGCCTCTGTCATTGAAGGCAGGATACAAAAAGCCGTTTGTCGGGATTTTTGAAACTACTCTGTCAGAGCTTGGCTTTCTGATGATTGTATTTGTCTGGTCATCATAT
Source organism: uncultured Clostridia bacterium (assembly GCA_937892655.1). Lineage (GTDB taxonomy): Bacteria > Bacillota > Clostridia > Oscillospirales > Ruminococcaceae > CALBJC01. The sequence goes on from CALBJC010000115.1 coordinate 21,678, forward strand.
ACAAGACCTTCTTCTCTGATTTCAACATCGCACAAAGCGCAGATGATAAAGTTATAATCATATTCAGCTTTTTCAGTTTTTTCGCCGAGCTTATTCTTGGTTTTTACAGTATATGTACAGCTTGCAAGGAAAATAGCATAGGTTGAAGGGTTTGAATAGCCGTTTACAATTCTCTCGATTACAGCGTCAACCTCTTTTTCTTCCTTGAGCCTTGTTTTCATAGCGTTATATAAAACATACTGCGAACCTTCCTCTTCATACATTTCGTTAGGGAAAGGATATTCAAGCAGGTTTTTGCCCACAGTACCTGAGAGTACCTTTTTGAGAGTTGTCATAAGGCATTCAGCCTCATCCTGCTCGATAAGAGGATAAAAGCGGTTTGACTTGAATTTCACCTGCTTGTCGCTTGAGATAAACGCTGATACAACCTGGTTTATTGTAAACAGACCGTTATCATCTGAAAAATTCTTTTTGATTTCATTTACTTCTCTTTTGTTCATTTTTGTGTACTTCCCTTTCAAAAGATAAATAAAACACCTTAAAAAAGGTGTTTTACCTGTGATATTTATACCTTTAAGCTGTAGTTATATAAGAAGATTACGAGGAGTGCGATGTTAAAAAATATCGTCATAACAAGGTATGAAATCTTGTTTGCTCTTTGCTTGAAGCGAGTTGAAACAAGACCTATCAAAACGCTTGAAACAACTGTAGCAGAGATATTTATAATCGTAAATGTTGCCATCTTATCAAATGGCAGAAGCTTTGATATGCTCTCTGAAAAGAGATACGCCAAAATGTTTGTACCCACCGGAATTAAAAGAGGCACTACCGTTACGGCATATCTGCTTTTTGTTGGCAAGAACACGCAGAAAACACCAAGCAGAATTATAAATATTACGATACTTTCAATAAGCATAGCCAAATCCCCTCAGTTTAATTAAAACTTATCAGATGCCGCCTTCTTTGCCGCTGTTACATCAGGGCAGATGATTAAAACTACATAATTGCCGTTTGTATATACAATAGATTTTTTGAGCTTTGCCTCTTCTTCAGGAACATAGCCTGCAAAATCGTTTGTTCTCTTCTGGATTCTTTTTTCAAATATGGTTTTTATTTCATCAGCCGCCTTTGAGTCAACTGCCTTTACAACAGTAATTTCATCAGCAATAGCCGCATTGCCTGCATAGGTCATAGCAAAGCTTTCATAAAGTGATGCATCTAAGCTGTAGCGGAAATTAAATTCATCTGAGGTTCCATCCATCATATCCTCAAGACCTGACTGGCTGTCAACAACTGCCTTTAAAACATCCTTTACATCGGGAGTTTTTTCTTCACCGCCGCATGAAGCGAAGGTTACAATACTCATAACTGAAATTAAAATAAGTGAGATTATTCTTTTAAAGCTTTTCATTTGTCATTATCCTTTTCTGATTAGTTAGCAACGTGAGTCATAAGAAAATCGAGCATTACATCATAGGTCGATCTCTGGAAATGGTAGCCGTCTCTTGCGGCCATTTCATCAGGGAATTTACCGCTGTTATCCTTAAGCGCAGTATTTAAATCAACAAAATATACGCTCTTTTCGTTTGCAAGCTTTAAAAGCTCTGAGTTGTATGCATCGATATCGCTGTTTTTGATTGGTGATTCTGCGGCAACCTCTCTTGAAGCGGTTACAGGCGGAATTGAGATAACATATATTTTAGCGTTCGGAAGCTTGATTTTTATACTATCAATAAACGCTGAATGCTTTGAAATCATCTGGTCATTTGTAAGCCATGCAATACCGTTTGAGCCAAGCATAATATAGATGTTCTGAGGATTTCTCTGAACAAGGCCCTCCAATACTGTCATCTCGCCATACGATGTTGCGATAACCTCGGTATCGATCTTCTGAATATTCATACCGATACTAGCATAAACGTTCTTTCTGTCAAAAATCTGATATGACGCCAAACCATCAGTAATCGAGTCGCCGACAAATGCGCAGGTATTAAAATAATCCATACCAACACTTGCAGATTCACCTATCGGGTTTGTAGCCGAACCTGCAGGTACATTATCTGCAACCGAGCTTTCATCGGTTATTGATTCATCTGAGGTACTGTCAAGTTCTGAATCCTCAGCGCTGTCTGTAACGCTGTCTGCTATCGGCAGTGATGAGCCATCCAGAACCTGCTCTAAGGTTGTATTTTTCATATAAAGGACAAAGCAGATTATAAATGCTGCCATTGCCGCTAAAACAACAAAGCTAAAATGATATCTCGCCCTTCTTCTCTTTTTACCCTGTGGCTGAGGCATAAAAACATTCCTTTCTTTTTATAATTTATATATATCTATAAAAGTAAAATTCTAAATTTAATTATACTATAAACGGCTTATTTTTGCAACTGTTTTTTAGTATAAAACTTTTACACTTGATTTATTTGTTTAAATATGTTATAATTTATTCAATCTTTAATACATAAACCCCCAAGATGTACTCTTGAGGGTATTTTTATAACAAAAGAAGGAGGACACCCGATTGAACGAAAGAATACTCAGCTATGCTGCAGAAAAAGAAACACTACTGCGTGAAAGTGATTATATCGACCCTTCCCTTTACAGCGATTATAATGTAATGAGAGGTCTGCGTGACCTTAACGGTAACGGCGTTTTAGCAGGTCTTACCAATATTTCAAAAATCATCTCCTCAAAAACAGTTGACGGTGAAAGAAAGCCATGCGACGGCGAATTATGGTATCGTGGCTACAGAATTGAAGAGCTTCTGAAAAACTTAGGCGAAGAGGAAATGGGCTTTGAAAGAATAGCTTATCTTCTTTTAATGGGTAAGCTCCCTTCCAAGAATGACGAAAGAGATTTCTTTGATATTTTGGGCGAATGCAGAAAGCTGCCTACAAACTTTACCCGTGACGTTATTATGAAAGCGCCAAGCAGCGATATTATGAACTCTATGACAAGAAGTATTCTGACACTCGCATCATACGATAAGAATACTCTTGATACATCTATTCCAAATTCATTAAGGCAGTGTATGCAGCTGATAGCGCAGTTTCCGCTTTTAGCTATCTACGGCTACAATGCATATAACCACTATGAAAACCTGGAGAGTATGTTTATTCACCGTCCTGACCCTATGCTTTCTACTGCTGAAAACTTCCTTATGATGTTAAGAGCTGATAAGGATTATACGATAACAGAGGCTAAAGTTTTGGATACAGCGCTCATTTTGCATATGGAGCACGGCGGCGGTAATAACTCAACCTTTACAACAAGAGTTGTAACCTCATCAGGCTCAGATACCTATTCAACAATTGCGGCGGCTATGTCATCGCTTAAAGGTCCTAAGCACGGTGGCGCAAACATCAAGGTTATGAGTATGATGGATGACATCAGGCTCAATGTTATGGACTACTCTGACAAGGATGAAATTGAGGCATATCTCACAAAAATCGTTGATAAGCAGGCGTTTGACAATAAGGGACTTATCTACGGTATGGGTCACGCTGTTTACTCTATCTCTGACCCCAGAGAGAGAATTTTCAAGAGCTATGTTGAAAAGCTCGCCCTTGAAAAAGGCAGAACTGAAGACCTTATGCTTTATAAGAATATCGAAGAGCTCGCCCCTGTCGTTATCGCAAAGAAGCGAAATATCTACAAGGGTGTCAGCCCTAACGTTGACTTCTACAGCGGTTTTGTATATGATATGCTGGGTATTCCTCAGGAATTATATACAGCGATGTTTGCAATCGCAAGAATAGTCGGCTGGAGCGCTCACAGATTAGAAGAGCTCATCTGTACAGACAAAATTATCCGTCCTGCATACAGAAGCGTTATGACAAAATTGCAGTAAAAAAATAAGCCTACCAGACTTAAGACCTGCGGCTATATAAAAGTATACAAAGCCACTTCTGATATTAATGTCAGAAGTGGCTTTTGGGTTATAATTGACTTTATACAGAAAACTTGTTATAATCATCAAAGCAATAAATAAAAATTTGACTAATAGTTTTTAAAATCCGCTTTTTTGAAGCTTTAATCAACTATAGGAGGATAAGCATATGATGCCTATTGTAAGCGAGCAGGTAGAGCTTGTACAAGTATTGCTATATTTGTCAAACAGACAAGAAAGAGTAATGCAATATTTAAATAATAAAAAGTATTCCGAGGCTATCTCCGCTTTTTTCTCTCATATGAAAAATCATAAAGCTGTAAATATGACAAGAAATCTTATTGACAATAACAACTTCATCCACATAAAGCCGCTGCGTGCCATATTATCGTTGGAGCAAATATTGATGGAAGAAAAACACGACCTAAACGAATGGGCAATCAGTGTAAAAGAATTCATTGCTGATACAGACTTTCACACTTTTTATCTCAATCAAGAGGGCTATTATAATTGGATATTAGATAATCTAAGCCAATGTTATTTTGATAGTTGGATTGCTTACATAGAACAATATTTCAGGCAAAAGCCGGAAGAATTCAAGTTAATCATTTGCCCCATAGCAGGAAATTATGGTTTCAATATTCGCAATACCTCTTATACAGTTAGGTGTATGCCTTATTATGATGATAATCAAAATCCTAATTGGAAATTCGATTTTTTTGCAAAAGGAATAGCGCATGAATATGCGCATTGCTTTGTAAATCCTACTGTTGAAGCACATAAATACATATTAAAGAAGCATGACACATTTTTTAAGAGTCATAAAAATATGTCGAATGCTTACAATGTGGATTATGCTGTAATGAATGAATATTGGGTAAGAGCGTTTGCGATACGTTTTATGGAGCAAAATCAACACACTTTCCCCAATTTTGATATTGCAGAAGAGTATCGGCGCCAAAAAGAGTCTTTCATCCATATTGATAAATTTGTGGAGTTATTAAGGGAGTTTGAACAGGCGAAATCTCCCTTTGAAGATTTTTACCTAAAGAGTATGCGGAATTTTCAGCTTTAAAATTTAAAAGGCTATTTGACTTGCAGACCAATCCTAATTTATATTTGAGATATTAAAATAACCCGTGAAGAAAATCTTCACGGGTTATACTTTTTACTACCAATTAATCGGCAAGCTTTAATTTTATTACTTTCTTTCAACGCCGAGGGTTACTGTTTCGCCGTTTATATCCCACTGCTTAACGCTGCCCTGAGCGCTGCCGTAAACAAATTCGTTTACAAGACAATCGCCTGAGATTGTAGCTTCGTTAGCCTTGATGATACTAGCTACATTATCGTTATCCATACAGTAAACTGTAATCTTATCCATAACGTTGAAGTCAGCTTCCTTACGCATTGTCTGAATCTTGCTGATTACTTCACGAACAAAGCCTTCTTCGATAAGCTCTGGTGTGAGAGTTGTATCCAAAACTACTGTTGTGTAGTTTTCGGTTACTGTGAAGAAGCCTTCGCGCTGAACAACATCGATGAGTAAATCTTCTTCATAAAGGCTGATTTCACCGATTGATACATTGAGCTTGATACAGCTATTAGCGTCAAGCTCTGCCTTTGCGGCACTGCCATCAATCTCTGAAAGAAGTGTTCTGATTTCACCTAAAACCTTACCATACTTAGGACCGATAGTCTTGAGCTGTGGCTTGAAGGAGTATGAAATGAACTGTGAAACATCGTCAATAAATGTGAGTGCCTTGATGTTGAGCTCATCAACAACGATTGAAGCGTATTCATCAGAGAGCTTGTTTTCGCTCTGAACATACATATTAGCAAGTGGCTGACGGTTCTTTCTGTTAGAGCCGTTTCTTGCAGCTCTGCCGAGAACTACAACGTCAAGAACTGTCTTCATCTTAGCTTCCATATCAGCGTCGATGAGGTTTTCATTCACTTCAGGGAACATACAAAGATGTACACTCTCAGGAGCTGACTTATCTACTGAGCAAACGAGGTTGCGGTAGATATCTTCAGCCATGAATGGAATCATAGGAGCAGCTGCCTTTGCAGTTGTAACAAGAGCTGTATAAAGAGTAAGGTAGGCGTTGATCTTATCCTGAGTCATTTCAGGTGCCCAGTATCTTTCTCTGCCACGGCGAACGTACCAGTTAGAAAGCTCATCTACAAATTCTTCGAGTGCTCTTGCAGCTTCAGGAATCTTGTAGTTATCAAGGTTTGTATCAACATCCTTGACCATTGTATTAAGACGTGATAAAAGCCACTTATCCATAACGCCAAGTGAGTTATAATCAAGCTCATACTTTGTAGGGTCAAACTGGTCGATTTCAGCATAGAGAACGTAGAATGCATAAGTATTCCACAATGTACCCATAAACTTTCTCTGACCTTCGATAACTGCCTTGCCGTGGAACTTGTTAGGAAGCCATGGCTGTGAGTTTGTATAGAAATACCATCTGATAGCGTCAGCACCGTACTGTTCGAGTGCATCAAACGGGTCAACAGCGTTGCCCTTTGACTTTGACATCTTCTGACCATTTTCATCCTGAACGTGACCGAGAACAATTACGTTTTCATAAGGTGACTTGTTGAAGATGAGAGTTGAGATAGCCATAAGAGAATGGAACCAGCCTCTTGTCTGGTCAACAGCCTCAGAAATGAACTGAGCCGGGAACTGAGCCTCGAAAAGCTCCTTGTTTTCAAATGGATAGTGATGCTGAGCAAATGGCATAGCGCCTGAGTCAAACCAGCAGTCGATAACCTCAGGAACTCTTCTCATCTGCTTGCCGCACTTTTCACACTTGATAGTTACGTTATCAATGAATGGTCTGTGTAATTCAACCTTAGCGTCATCAGGATTACCGCTCATTTTAGCAAGCTCTTCACGGCTGCCGATACAATGCTGGTGACCGCATTCACATTCCCAGATGTTGAGCGGAGTACCCCAGTAACGGTTTCTTGAGATAGCCCAGTCCTGAATGTTTTCAAGCCAGTTACCGAATCTGCCCTTACCGATTGATTCAGGAATCCAGTTTACTGTATTGTTGTTTCTGATAAGGTCATCCCTTACAGCTGTTTCTCTGATATACCATGATTCTCTAGCATAGTAGATAAGTGGAGTATCGCATCTCCAGCAGTGTGGATAGCTATGCTCAAACTTAGGAGCTGAGAACAAAAGACCACGCTTGTCAAGGTCTTCTAATACGAGTGGGTCAGCCTTCTTGCAGAATGTGCCTGCCCATGCAGTTTCAGCTGTCATTTCGCCCTTAGCGTCAACAAGCTGAACGAATGGTAAATCGTAATTCTTACCAACCTTAGAGTCATCTTCACCGAATGCAGGCGCAATATGAACAACACCTGTACCGTCTGTAAGAGTAACGTAGCTGTCGCAGGTTACATAGTAGCACTTCTTGTCAGGCTTTACAAAGTCAAATAATGGCTCGTATTCCTTGTATTCCAAATCCTTACCTGTGTAGCTTTCCAAAACTTCAAACTCTTCTTCGATAACTGATGAAACAAGAGCCTGAGCCATATAGTAAACCATACCGCTTGCAGTCTTGATCTTTACATAGGTTTCAACAGGGTTTACACAAAGAGCAACGTTTGATGGGAGTGTCCAAGGAGTTGTTGTCCATGCGAGGATATAAGCATCTTCGCCTACTACCCTAAACTTTGCGATAGCTGAACGCTCCTTAACATCCTTATAGCCCTGAGCAACCTCAGCACTTGAAAGAGGAGTACCGCAACGTGGGCAGTAAGGAACGATCTTGAAGCCCTTGTATAAAAGACCCTTATCCCAGATAGTTTTGAGAGCCCACCATTCTGACTCAATATAGTCATCGTGGTATGTTACATAAGGGTCATCCATATCAGCCCAGAAGCCAACTGTTGATGAGAAATCCTCCCACATACCCTTATATTTCCAAACGCTTTCCTTACACTTGCCGATAAATGGTTCAAGACCGTATTCTTCGATCTGATCCTTACCGTCAAGGCCTAAAAGCTTTTCAACTTCAAGTTCAACAGGAAGACCGTGAGTATCCCAGCCTGCCTTTCTTGGAACCATACAGCCCTTCATTGTTCTGTAACGAGGAATCATATCCTTGATTACTCTTGTAAGAACGTGGCCGATATGAGGCTTACCGTTAGCTGTTGGCGGACCATCGTAGAATACGTATGGAGTGCCGTCACGTCTTTGTTCAATACTTTTTTCGAAAACCTTGTTTTCTTTCCAGAATTTCTCAACCTGCTTTTCGCGTTCAACGAAATTGAGGTTTGTAGATACCTTCTGATACATAAGCTTTACCTCCTGATTATTTATGGTATGAGTTTTTAAGCAATAAAAAATGCCTCCGCCCAGAAAACAGGACGAAAGCTCGTTTAACCACCTTTTTTTCTGCATACCAACATATGCTCTTCCGATAACGGCGGAATGCCGACAAAATCTACTCGCATTACTGCTTTGGTTTTGCAACTTGGGAGGGATCTTCACTTTGCGCTACTCATATCGGACTCACACCGTAACCGACTCGCTTTGACTTTCACCGCAAAACTACTTTCTCCGTCAACGTCTTTGATATTTTCAATTACTATGATAATAACATAGTTTTATACCTTTGTCAAGCGCATTTTAAACAAAAAATCGCCCTGCAAAAAGCAGGACGATGTATTTTTATGACATTACCAAGAATAAAACGTATGCACCTACAATACCAAGACCGAGTAATCTGTAAAGAAGAGTTCTGTTGCTGCCCTCTTTAGCGGTATTTTTAAATGACAGCAGTAAAATTACAAGTGCCGCTGACATCAGACAGCAGGCATTGAGTATTGCTGACTGCTTGCTTGAAATGTAAACTGAGCCTTTTCTGTAGATAACATCTGAAACAGCCATAATGAAGAAATTGAACATTCCCGAGCCTAAGATGTTACCAACGCAGGCATTGTAATTGCGCTTTTTAGCAAGAGCGATACATGATGTAAGCTCAGGCAAGCTTGTTGCAACGCCTAAGAATACCGCACCCGCAAGAGTAGCACCCAGATCAAGACTTGTCTGAAGCTGGTCGGTAATCTTTGTAATAAAGATTGAGGCTGCAACTAAAAGTACAGCACAGATTACAAATCTTATGATAATCTGCTTTAAAGTTAAGTTGCTTGTACATTCTTCATCGCTGCTCTGAGCGTCATCCCCTGCCATAAGCTTTATTGAGAGGATGTATGCTACTGTGATAAAAAGGCTGTAAACGCTGATGTTTGCAACTGTGAAATCAAGTTCTAAGTTAATTGCAAAATACATTGCAACAAACATTATTGTTGTAAATGCGATAGTTTTAAGATGGCTCTTACCTACAACTGCCTTTGAAAAGCTACCGGCACAGATAAGCACGATAGCGCCGAGGATTGTCATATTGAAGATATTTGAGCCTAAGATATTACCTATTACAAGTTCAGGGGAGTTCACCAGAGCGACAGATGAAATCGATGTGAAAAGCTCAGGCAGGCTTGTTACAGCTGCAAGGATAACGCCGCCGATAAACGCACCTGAAATTTCAGTTTTCTTATCGATCAAATCTACATAGTCTGCAAGCTTTGTAGATAAAACTACAACTACAAAGGCAAGCGCAAAGTATATTACAAATAACAAAGGTAATGACATTTTTAAAACCCTTTCATTTTGGGATATTTTTTCAAAAACTATCGCCCGCACTTTTTATGCAGGCGATAAAATTATTACTTCTTGAGTGCTGCGATTGACTGTTCGATCTTTGCAAGTCTTTCCTGCGCCTTTGCAAGCTTTTCTCTTTCCATAGCAATAAGCTTTTCAGGAGCCTTTGCAATAAAGCCTTCATTTGAAAGCTTTCCTGACAGGAATGAGATATCCTTGTTGGCTGCTGCCTTTTCCTTTTCAAGACGAGCAAGCTCCTTTTCAGTATCAACGATATCTGAAAGCGGAATAAAGATTCTTGCACAGTCAGTAACTACTGTTACAGCGTCTTCCATTGAAACCTCTGTATCGATTGTTACCTCTGAAGCAGAAGCGAGCTTTTCAAAGAACATAATGCCCTTTGAGAAGATTTCGCCCTCGTTTGTTTCGATACAAACCTTAGCCTTTACTGATGGCGGAACATTCATTTCAGCTCTGCGGTTTCTGATACCCTTGATAGCTGTGATAATCTTTTCAAAATCAGCTTCATCAGCTGCAAATGAAAGAGCTTCATCAAACTGTGGGAACTGCTGGAGCATAATGTATGAGCCATCGTTTACAAGAGCCTGCCAGATTTCTTCTGTGATAAATGGCATAAATGGATGCAACAGCTTGAGCATACCCTTCATTACCCATACGAGTACTGCCTGAGCAGTCTTAGCGCTATCGCCGCCTGCTGTGATTCTTGGCTTTGTAAGCTCAATGTACCAGTCGCAGTAGATATCCCAGATAAAGTCGTAAAGCTTTGAAACTGCAACGCCAAGCTCATAGCTTGTAAGGTTTGCATTTACTTCACGAGCGAGTGTATTGAACTTTGAGATTACCCACTTATCTTCAATACTTAAATTTTCAGGAATTTCAACTGATGAACAGTCAAATTCATCAGGAAGATTCATCATGATAAATCTTGTAGCATTCCACAGCTTATTTGCAAAGTTTCTTGATGCCTTAACCTTTTCATCCATATAACGCATATCGTTTCCAGGTGAGTTACCTGTTGCGAGCATAAATCTCAATGCGTCTGCGCCATACTGGTCGATAACTTCAAGAGGGTCGATACCGTTGCCAAGTGACTTTGACATCTTTCTGCCCTGAGCGTCACGAACAAGACCGTGAATGAGAATTATATCAAATGGCTTTTCATTCATATGAGCAAGACCTGCAACGATCATTCTTGAAACCCAGAATGTTATGATATCGTAGCCTGTTACGAGAGTTGATGTAGGATAGAAGAACTTCAAGTCTTCTGTCTTGTCAGGCCAGCCGAGTGTTGAGAATGGCCAGAGCGCTGATGAGAACCATGTATCGAGAGTATCAGGGTCCTGACGCATAGCCTT
>CALBJC010000116.1 GCA_937892655.1 uncultured Clostridia bacterium
ATATCAAGGAAGGATGCAGGAATTACAAGATTAAGCTTTAAACGAAGAACTGTTTCAACTACCATATCTATAACTTTTTCATCAACGGTAACAGAATACCAGGGAAAATCCAGGTAGCGAATCCCCCCTCCGTTCTTCCAACCGGTAAGTAAATCTTCATCATTGATAAACACTCCTCTGAATCCAAAGCTTTCCGGTTTTTCAGTTATATCTATATCTGATATTTCAAAAGAATTACGTTTTGTGATTTCCAAATCATTAAAAAGATAACAAGGCTCAACACCGAGAATTTCTTCACAAAAAGTATATATTCCCCACATTGTACCAAGATAGCCGTCTGCGGATATCCTGATTTTATTATTTTCGCTTTTTATTGAAAATCCCTCATCTTTTATAGGTTCACAAGAATTTGTTGTATTTTCTTCAATAATTATACAATAGTCACTTTCATTGCATTTAATTTCAGGCATTACCCCCGATTCGCTTATCCGCTTAAAATCGTTTCTCATATCCTCCACCGCAAGGCGGACATATTTGTTTGTGTTTTTAAGACAAATGCTTATACATTCGTTTTTATTGAATAACTGCATAATTTTACACTCCTTTTTACATATTTGACGCATCATGAAAATCTTGCGTCGTAATAGTATTATATCGCACATTTGGTGCTTTATTAGAGGTAAATTTGTGCATTTCTAAAACGAACTATTTTTATAAGAAAAGATTTATATGCTCAATTCATTGCTAATTATTCTTTTTTGAAGCAACAACAGCACTTACTTTTTTCACCAGCAATACAGCAAGAATCGAACCAAAAAGCTTCAGAAACATTGCAATGCTTCCGCCTACCAGATAACCAAGCTTGAAAAAAACTCTCCAGTTGATTATCGAACTTTCAATAGAATGAAAAACAAGCACTGTCATCGTGCACGAGCCATAAGCGCTTACAAGATTCATAAGCGGTAGCTTTTCAATGCTTTTTGCAAAGCAAAATATAGCATATGATGTACCCATCGCTACGATCCAATCAAACACAAATAAGTTGTATGACGAGCTTGCATAATCAACACAGGTTTTGAGAACGAAATTTACCACAACCCCCGCAGCATACAGTAATAATCCCGTTATTAGCAGCGGATAAGATTTGTTTTCTACTAGCTTATAGCGCCTAATTGCTACACCTATATCAAGAAACATTACCGCAACAAGCGCTACCTCAATATGCCATGGCAGAGTTACATAGCGCGATATTATCACTCCACCAACTGCAATAACTATTGAAATAATATCTCTATATTTCAGAGAAAAAATCAATCTGAAAACAACCGAAGCGATAAACAAACACGGCAAAAACCACAATGCACCCACACTGAAAATTTCATACCCTAGTACTGTACTTTGATATGTTCTGCCAAACAAGAATGCACCAATCCAGCCTATACAGATATTCAAAATATCATATTCGCCCTCAGCTGCATTCAAAATAATATTCTTTATTACATTGAATAGCATTAAAAAGGCGCATGTTGCTGCATATGGAATAATCATTCTGGAAAAATAATTCTTTATGCTTTTAAACATATCTGCCTTATTGCTGAAGAAATATCCGTATATCATAAAAAATACCGGAACATGAAACGGATGAACAAGGAACTGGATTTCAGCAATGCCGGTATGACCTACTATAATGCAAACAATCGATATCGATTTTACAATGTCAGGCCAATTCATTCTTTCTTTAATCAACAACAAAACCTCCTTATGAAAAGAGCCATGTTCTGTATGGTGAAAGACCCGCATCTTGGATACCTGAAATAGCGAAGTATCCGAAAAATACAATCAGTGCTGCAGAAACGATCATCCTAATTTTCATATCTTTGATTTTTTTAATAGAATTTGGCAGCAGGATAATATTAAACACGCCAAAAAACATACCCATACGATAGAAATCAGCTACAACAGCAGTTAAGCTCATAAAAATTACCGCTAAACATGATATATTGAAATAGACACTGTCTACCTGCTTGTTATCAGAAAACCATCTACAACATATTACAAGTAATAAAATCAGTAGAAAAACATAAAAATAAGTAAGTTGCTTTGAACCCAACGCACTGGAATATTTTGAATAATACTCATTATTTATATATTTGAACACTAACTTGAAAACACTGGAATTCCATCTGATAACCAAAAAAGCTCCAACAATAGTTAATACAAATGTTTTCCAATCAAACCTGAATTTTGCAACAAAATATGCAATAATAAATACTATTGCCGTACTATGGAACATCGCCGCCACCAAAACCATAATGGCAAATCTTACAAACTTTTCCTTCTTGATATATGAAAATGCGAAAATCAAAAACGCCATCGCAAGACTATGACGAATAAGATACATATTTACTAGATATATATGCGTACCAAACAACATAAAGAAGCTCATAGCCGGATACTCTGACTCATTGTAGACAAGCTTGCCGATAGCTATTACCGACGGTATCGATACACAAATAAGCCAAAGGTACTTGTCTTTACATACATAAGTAAACAGCTTTGTAAGCACTGCAAGCAGATTACCTCTGTAAAACGGATAGATTTCCAGAACATCAGAAAAACGCATGTTGCTTATTCTCTGGAACATAGGCATATATATATACTGAACATCATTCATGCCAAGGGATTCGCTTCTGAAGCCCATCAACAAACATAACAAAACTGTTATTCCAACACAATATATTTTATGATTTCTTGGATTCTTCTTGTGAAATGAAAGAATCCATATTAAAGAAAAGCAAAAAACATACACAAACATAAAATAACTCCAATAACTTGATTTACATCAGTGCTTAACGCGTAAAACCTTTATTTTATCCGTTAAGAATCTGATTGCTTTCCAGCATATCTCATCTTTTAACAGTATAAGTATGCCAAAATATATTGCTACTGCTATAGGTATACCAATACAGATAATCATCATATTATCTGACAGCATTCGCGATGCCGCAAAGCACCACCCACACATAATCAAAGATGAAGCAAGATATTTGTAGCTGCATTTTGGTAACGCAGAAAATAGGTTTATGCCATTTTTGGCAAGAATAACAGCACCCGCAATACAAACGGTACCTTCAGCAATAAGGCTACCGTATGCCGCGCCGTTATAATCAAAATTATACACAAGGATGATACTTACCACTACATTCACAACAGCAGAAATCATCGTAAGTAGCAACACGGTTTTTTCTTTTCCAGTTGGAATCATTATATCCTTCTGAATTATGCTTGAAAGAATTACAAACATAAGTACAAAGGAAAGGATTCTCAGTGTGTATATCGATTGTGAAAAGCCATCGCCTGCTATCAGCCATACAATCTGCGGAGCAAAACAAAACATACCACAAACCATAGGATATAGAAGAATAGTCTTAAGTTTGATCGCCTTACCGAGCAAGTTTCTGTATCCGGTTTCATTCTTTTCAGCAATCTGCTTTACCATTCTCGGAAGATATACTGGGCTCATAGCGCTGAAGAATGTAACCAGAATAGTGTTGATTTTTACCGAAACATTATAATAACCTACATCTTCATTACTTGTCATCATACCAAGAACTACAGTGTTGAGCGAATTGTATGCATTCATCGCAAATCGCGTACCAAAAAACACTAAAACTGGTATGATATGCACTATAATGTTATATCCATCGAACAATCTGAATGATACGTATTTTCGTGCTCGTACAAAATTAAAAACATTGGCGCCCGAGTTTGATATAGTTGAAATGACTATGTATATAATCAGATCATTCTCATCATGCACAAGTAAAAACAAACCAAGAACAGAGATTATCTGAACAATAATCTGTCTGACGGTTATATACTTATAGTCTTCATATACTGAGTAAACCCAATCAAGACTAAGTGCTGAAAGACCTACATTTACAGAATATATTGACAGATACAATCTGTAAGTATAAAACTTCGGAATAGTTGCAATAAGGCAACCGAGTACAATATAGCAAATTATCGTTGACACAAGATTAATTATAAATAATTCCTGTGCAAATTTGCTGAAACGTTCTTTATCATCTCTTATTTTTGTTCCTTCACGTATGGCATACGTTGAAATACCAAGAGATGCTATCAGAATCAATATACTAACTACTGACTTTACCCACTCATATTCACCAACGCCCTCAGCTTTGAATATTCTCGTAATATATGGATACGTTATGAGCGGGATAAGAATAGTTATGGTCATACGAATAGTATTGAGCATCGTATTTACCATTATCGATTTATTTTTCATTATCAGTCAGAACTTCCTTCTCTTGCTTTAGGCAATCTGATATGCCTGTTTTTATACTTAACAATGCTTTTTGAAATTATTCCGTTCGGATTGATTCTCATCATAAAATTAAATATAATGCGATCCTTGAGCACAAGACTCCTTTTAAATATGCCGTCATATATCAGCCCAATATCATATCTTGATATTTCTCCTTGCAATCTGTATCGTAGAACATGAGTATATTTAAACATCATTATAAGATTAAGCTTCTTTCTTTGTTTACGATCAATATCATACTTAATATGAGAAAATGTTGTCATACCAAGAGCAATGTTTGTCATTCTCCACGACTGGTTACTGGTATCTGAAATGGTTACAAGATTAGAATTGACAACTCTGAATTTCGCTTCCTTTTTATTCAGAAGTGACAATATACTTATCATCTGAGGCATTTTTGTATATCCATAATTATTTTGCACGAAAAGATAATTTCTCATAATGTCAAGGTTATACACCTTGTTTGACATAAAAATTATGTCTCCCTGAAGATTGACAATCTCTTTCTTTCCATTTGACATCTGCCAGAATAAATCTATAAACTCATTAAGACTTGATATATCAGCATGGTCATCTATAAACTCGCCTAAATCATATAGCGAAAAATGCAAAGCACCAACATCATCATCAAGCATTTTATATATTCTCTCGACAGCATCAGGCATAGGAAAATCATCATCTCCCATAAGCCATCCCCACTTTGTCTGCGCAAGCTCAAAAACACCATTTATATTTACTGTTGAACCTACGTTTGCGTTTCTGATGACAAGCTTTAGTCTGCCTTTGAAAAAATCTTTATATTCACCTAGCGCCTGTGAAACATCATAGTTTGAGTGATTGTCAGAAATTACAACAAAAAATTCCTGACATGTCTGCGCCTTAAGGCAACCTAAAAGCTTTAGTAGGCTGTCTTTTCGGTTATATGTCGGAATCATAACTGTAATCATATTATGAATATCCATATTGTTTGTCATTTTCTCAATTCCCTTTATTTCCATTTTTCTACAAGCTTTGTTTTCAATCCATCAAAAAAACCTTTTTGGATTTTTACAAGCTTATTTTTCTTTTCACTCTCATAAAAAAGTACGCAAAGCCATTGCTTTGCCACCTGAAAGAAAGACTTTGCTATTTTTTTTGCCGAACCTTGTTTTCTGGCAAGGTATACAGTATTTCTTGCGATATAGTATTTACGGAACGCAGAATGGTTTTTAACCATCACCTTCCAAAGCAAAAATCTTCGTACCGTAATTCTGCCTATCTCATGAATCAGAACTACCGAATTCACCCTGAAAATTGAATATCCTTTTTTTCTGATTCGCATACAGATATCAAAGTCCACTCCATCGATAAACATACTCTCATCAAATCCGTTGACTGACTCCCAGGCTTGGAGATTCAACAACGAAGCCGAAGTTATGCATTTTTCAATTTCAGTTACATCTTCGACACCGCTTACCTGATTAAGATTATGATTTCTATCCTTAATTACCGGACATATGATACCCGATTTATCACTTATATATTTTTTATACTCATCAATAATGCTGTCAGGACATACTGAATCCTGATCAAGAGTCAGAACATAGTCAGCACCATTATCCATTGCATACTCACATATCTGGTTGAGTGCTCTTGCTATTCCAAGATTCGTATCATTTCTGATAATTTTAATACCTTCATAAGAAGATAACAATTCTTCTGTCTGTTTGATATTATCAGAACCATTATCAATAAAAACTATCTGTTGTGTTTTTTTATATATCGCATCAACATTTTCCTTCAAGCGATTCATCTCAGGATTAAACAGTACTATCCCTGTGATTATTCTTACTTCTTTCATTTTGTCTCCTTGGCATCAATAGCAGCGCAGAATCACAGCAAAGAAATTAACAATATCAACTGATTTGATTCCGCTTTTCAGCTTTCCTGACATTGCAAGTGAAATCGTATTCTTCAAAGAATCCTTATACCTGAATATCTGTTCTGACAACTCCTTCATATCAGTTGTCATATTATCATAGTAAACCTCTCTAAGTAATAAAACCTGGTTGTATCTGCGATTTTTTTGTCCCCCGAAAATATTGGTTACAGATTGTACACGCTTTTTTAAGCCCTTACCATGCTCAGTGACTGTCGTTGTATGACGCCTGAAATCTATATAGCTTTGCTCATCAAAAAACACCTTGCCTCCACAAAGCAGACATATATAGTATACCGCAGCATCGTGACTGATTGTATCGCCCATCTTCTCTGTTATCGAAAACTTGCAACACATCTTAAAAAGCTCTTTATTAAATACCATTGTACAGCCCGCAAGCCTCTGCCTTGAAAGTGCACTTCCAAAATTGATTCTCAAGCCCTTGAAAGTATTGTCATACATGTGCTCGAGATCCTGATTCACAACATGCAACGCAGAAGTGTACAATTTAAGATCACTATCAAGCTCTTTTAACTTTTCTATTGCCCTAATAAGCTTATCAGCCTTCCATACATCATCCTGATCAGCAAATGCATAATAATCATACTGATCATTACTGCTTATGAGCGTGTCATAAAAGCTCCTTCTAAAGCCGATATTCTCACCTGCGCTGTACTCTATACAAGCATATTTATCTGCATTTTCTTTAATTATATCCAACGTTGAATCTCTAGAACCGTCATCTCTGATAACAAGCTTTATCTCAACATCCTTTTGTTGAATAATGCTATTAATCTGCTGCTGAAGATACTTTTCACCATTATAAGTTGACATTATTACAAGAACCTTATCCATTTGTACCTCCAGATATGAATCTATTGTTTCCTGTTTGCTTTCAACTTCCTTTTGAAAACAAAAGGTCTGATATAATTATACAGTATGCTTACCCCAAATAGTGTTACGGGCTTTGGTAAAATATGACACACCGCACAGTAAATCTTTGAAGCTTTGCTTCTGTTATCTGCTGAAAGCGGGATTTCTGCCCAAGGAGTCATTTTATAATAACGATCAAATGCATCTTTATGAGGATGATCGCTTTTTTCTATCCACGGTCTTCTTGCAACGTAGAACAGTCCTGTAAAGTGGGTTATAATAGGATTTTCCCTTGCCTCGTCAAGCTCCTGAGGAGAATAGCTGAATTTATATGGCTTTCTTAGTTTTAGTAATTCTTTGTAGCTGAATACATATACCAATGAGTTGACATTATATTTTTGATCCAAAACTTTTACCTTTCCTGAGAAAGCATAGTTTAAAAGTGATTGCTCGTTGAATACAAAATAGCCGTTTTTCTTGACTATTTCATCAACGAACTTTTGGGTAATATTATCCTCACGCCATTTTTTTACGTTAAGCAAAAGCACACCTGCATTACAGTAAACACCGTTATCAGATATTTCTACGATCTTTCTGTATTTAGAGCTTAGACAATCGTCAACTCCCGCCATATAGCAGCCTTCAAAATCGGTTTCCCAAAGCTCATGCAGATCGCCCTCAATTATCGTGTCTGAATCAAGGTATAACACTCTGTCAACATCCTGAGGAACATACTCGGTAACAAATAATCTGTTATAGCCAAAACCAAGCCAACCTTTTTTACAGGATTTTAGCTTTATTCCAAGTTTATCTGACCAGTCAGGCATATCCATAAATTCGATTGTTCTGCCATATTCTCTTGAAATTGTTTCAAGCTTCTCTTTGTTCTGACTGCTTATACCACGGCCTATATATAGCACGTGTATTTTATCAAAAGATTTATTATTTTCAAACAATGACAGCATAGAAACAGCAGTTACGCCTGCAAAACTATCACTACTATGATATATAATGTACAGAAAACGTCACGCTCATATTTACAAGCAACCTTTCTTTACAATAAATGTTAAATTAACATATTACTGCCAGATATTTATTTTTTGATGAAATATATACAATGAATGCCGATAGCATTGTTGTAATCACAATAACATACGCCAATCCCAAATAAGGATTTGAAGATAACAGAGTGGCGAATATGCTGCCAGGCAACAGTTCCGGAATGGCTGTGAGAAATACTCTCTGACATACAAATATAGCCGAGCTCATTTTTCTCATCCACTTAGTACAGTTATTAGCAGGCATTCTGACACTAAGCCCAAATCCCACAAAACACCATGTAAACGGAATAAGCATTATAAGCGTATTTGCATTTACTGCATTAAACTTGAGTTTTATAACAAAAGCTTCGATTATAAATGCCACTGCGAAACAGCAACACAATATAAAATATTTTATAAGATTATTTTTGTTGTCAGGCTCCGATGTTTCCGATGCATTCTTTTTTGCCATGTAAGCACCCATAGCGATAAATGGGAACGCATTAAAAACACCGTTTCTGGCACTCTCAAACCAATAATTATATGTATCAAGAATACCTTTGAGCATCTGATTTGATGTTATCAAAAAAGAATAGCTGACGCCCAATGCTCCTATTAGGTAGAAGACGAAACTGATATACATTGTTTTTATATACCCGATTTTTCTTCCAAGTATATATGTCATCAAAACTCCGATACACATAGCAGGTAAAAACCAAATTGTTTTATATGTCGAGTATAGCAACGAATTCACAATATACTTTACAACTTCATCTGAACTTACACCGAATCTGATCCATTTTAATAAGGTAAATAAAATATATATCGCTGACCACACGCCATACATGAGCATTATTCTTTTGATATAGCCTTTTATATTGTTCTTTGCAGCATCAGGATTTGCTATTATTTTTTGAAAAAGAAAATATCCGCCGCAGAAGAAGAAAAAAGGAACAACTATAACATAGATGGATGAAGCATAATCAATATACCTGTTTATACGACCGGTTGCATTTTCGCTTATAAAATGCGCACATACGATAAGCAAGGCGCACAGGATCTTCATAATATCTATTGCACCATATTGTTTTGTTTTCATATTATCAATCTCTGTTCTATAAAATATTCTGATAAAACTTTTCAGCCTTCTCATCAGAATAGAGATACTTATCCTGTCCCTCAATGCCGCTGTATAACTTTTCTAGTTGAGCCACACTTATGTCAGGATGATTCTTGAGATAGTATACCGCATAGTTTGGGTTACACTGATGAGAAGCAGCAATGAAATATTCAAGGTTATATCCCCATGGCAATCTTGAGTATATATTCTTGAGCGAATTATCCCAAACCGCAAAAATACTGTTAGCGTCAAAGCGATTTTGCTCATTTGCATTGAGATAATTCGTAATCATTTCTGTATTAAGGTTTCCTGCGCCTCTGCCCATACCAAATACGCTGGCATCAAGAACGAGATCATGCTTAAGACCAAGTTCTATAAATGCTGTGGCATTTGAAAACGCCTGCTGCATATTATTATGAGCATGATATCCTATACGAATACCATCTTCAACATATTCATCAGCAATTTTTGCATATTTTACAAGCTGCTCTTTTGTGAGCAGACCAAATGTATCTACAATGTATATTGCATATGGATTGAGCTTACTGAAACGCTCACACATCTGAGCAAACTGACTATCCGTATACTGTTCCACTCTCGTTGGCTGTACACCTAGCAAATAGCCTTTATCAACAATCTGCTTTGCATATTCATAAGCCTCATCTATACAGCGCAACCAAAATGAATATCTTATCAGATCAGGACCAGCAGAATTACGTTTTGTAAGCATCTGAGGCGGAAAATAGTTTGCCATTTCGATAAGGGCAGCATAAATAGTATCTTTTTTCTTTGTGCCGATAACCTCACCGATCTGCTCAATGCAGTTATATACGGCTCTGTCATTATGATACTCTTCATCACGCATAAAGCCAAGCTCGATTATGTCAACACCTGATTTTTCGAGACTTTTTATCGTATCAACAATATTACTATTACCAAACTCCCAGTTATTTACATATCCGCCGTCACGCAGTGTACAATCTAGTATATTAACCTTTGGCATGTTTTTTCTCCTTTATCTTATCTGATAACAAGCAGACTGGTATGCATATTCCAAATGTGATTATCAAAAAAGAAGTAATCGCATGATGTATCGGCAGAAAATACAACCTATAGTCAGTATTAAAGATAAGATTTACAATTAAAATATATAATCTCACAAGCAATGCCTGAAGCCCGAGTATTATGACAGTATTTCTACCTATGCATGAGCCAAGGCTACCTAAAACAGAGCTTTCAAGAAATGAACAGATAAGAATAAATATAAAACTACCGAGAATAGCTGTTATTATAAACAAGGCAACATTATTAAACGTTAACCCATGAAGATTTACTCTGCCGTTTAGCTTTACTAAAACAAAAAATAGCACACCACCGAAAAGAGTAATTATCAAAGACAGCCATGTCTTCTTTTTTAAAAAATCTATTGTTTGAAAAATAATATCCTTGCAATAAAATCCAATTGCATAAAATAAAATTGCTACTAAAGATACATCAAAATTACCTGGTAAACGCTCTGCTGGCAAAAATGAAAAATACTCACAGCGCAATTGTGCAAATATAAAACCCATAGCAGCCATAAGAATAAATGCTGTTATCTGTAGCCAGACCTTTTTTGTCAATCTTATGATAACAAACATCGCTATTACAACACCAAGCGAGGCTAAAAACCAAATGCTTGATACACCGAATTTTTCAGGATTTAACATATATGTATCAAGAATAACGCTTTTGAGATTCAGTGAGTTTCTCCATGCCGGAATAATCAAGGTGACTGCAAAGCCTATAAGAATAAACAAGAGATACTGCTTTATCAATATAAAAATACGTTTTATCGCACTCTTTATATCGCTTGGTGCAAAAAAGGAAGATAGAATAAAAAACAAAGGCATATGAAATGCAAAAATAAGATTATGAACCGTTTTCCCAAGGTAACAGCAATGCCCTAATATTACCAGAATCATTCCGTAACCTTTGGCTATATCTATCCACTCTATTCTTTTATTACTTTTCATCAATCTCTCTCCAGTATACGCTTAAATTATCCATAATAACATTCCACATTCTTTCATTATTGTTGTTACCTACAAACGAATTATGCGGAGTAATAATTAAATTTTCAATATTCCATAACGGACTATCTTCGGATAACGGCTCTTCTTCAAACACATCAAGTACAGCAAAAGAAAGCTTTCTGTTTAAAAGAGCGTCAATTAAAGCGTCTGTATCAACAATCTTACCTCTTGCAATATTTACAAAAATCATATCGTCTTTACAAGCCTCAAAACGTTGGGAATCAAACAAACCATCAGTCTGCTCTGTAAGAGGTAAACAAAGTATTGTTATATCTGCCCATTTAAGACCATCATCAAGCTTATCCAGTGTCCACACTTTTCCATAACATTTTTCTTTACTCGGATATAAGTCCACGCCATTTAC
>CALBJC010000117.1 GCA_937892655.1 uncultured Clostridia bacterium
TTGTAGATTTTACTGCTTTTTTTAGTCATTGTTTATCCTCAGTGAAATTTCGTTTGATGTTATGATTTTTTTACTGCCGTCCTCAAGGCGCACTATCATACCGCCATTGTCAGCGATATCTAAAGCTTCAGCCTTTGTTTTTTCTGTCGGCGATATGATGTAAATGCTTTTTTTTAGCATAAATGAAAGCTTTCTGTATTCGTCGATAAGCCCGTTTTCAAATATATCAGGGCTTGTAAAATATAACGCCAGTTCATTTAGAATTTCAGCGCAGAGCAGGTTTATAAAGCCCTGCGGGATATCCTCTGTTTTCTCAAAAATTCCGCCTGCTATATCTGAAAGCTCGCCGCTCTGAGCCGGCGGCAGAAGGTTTACGCCTATCCCTAAAACAACGCTGTCAAAGCTGCCGCCTTGAGCGTTTATTGTGCCCTCTGCGAGTATGCCGCAGATTTTTTTACCGTCAAGGTAAAGGTCGTTTACCCATTTTATCAACGGTGTTTTTTGACAAAGCTTCTTTATCGCCCTTGAAACCATAACGGCGCATGAGGTCGTGATAAGTAAGACCTTTTGCGCACAAACCTCAGGCTTTAAAATAACCGACATATAAAGCCCGTTATTGCAAGGCGATACAAACTCTCTGCCAAGCCTGCCTCTGCCGTTTGTCTGACAAGATGCAATGAGCACACTGCCTGCTTTTTTACCGTTTTGCGCCTCAGCTTTTAGGATGGTATTTGTTGAGGTCAGAGTATGGCGGTAATCTATATCAAAAAATTTTTTTGCATCATCGCTAAGCGCATTTTCTACGCTTTTTAAAGAAAACTCATTCATTTTTATCACCATAATGATTATATAAAAATCCGCCCTTATTGTCAACCTGTCCGCTTTATTGGATAAATAGTGTGATATTATGGTATAAAGGAGGGTTTTTACTATGGATTATATTATTATAGCATTGCTTTTGGCGGTAATTATTCTGCTTATAGTGCTGATTACCCAGAGGGGCAAGCAGACTGACAGCCACAATCTTATTTCTCAGAATATAAAAGAAATGGGGCAGATGATAAGCCAGAATCAGCAGAGCCTCGGCAAAGCGCAGACAGACGGCGTTTTAGCATCGCTTACCCAGATGGAAAACCGCCTTCTGACCATTGAGAAAACGACCGATAACCGCTTGTCTGAAATCCGTCAGACAGTTACAAGGCAATTAAATTCTATAAGCGAAGAAAACTCAAAGAAGCTTGTGGAAATAAACAATACTGTAAATCAGAAGCTCAAAGAATCGATGACAGATTCATTTCGGCTTGTCAGCGAAAGGCTTGAGGCTGTATATAAGGGACTTGGAGAAATGCAGACGGTGGCCGCAAGCGTGGGGGATCTGAAAAAGGTTCTTACAAACGTAAAGACAAGGGGTATTTTAGGCGAATATCAGCTTGGCGCAATCCTCTCAGAGATACTTACAAAAGAGCAGTATGAAGAAAATGTTGCAACGGTCAGAGGCTCTAAAAATCACGTTGAGTTTGCAATAAAGCTGCCGGGGGATGAAAGGGCAGTTTATCTACCGATAGATTCAAAATTTCCTGCGGATACCTATGAGCATCTTCAGCGCGCTTACGAAAGCGGCAATGCTGATGAGATTTCAGCCGCTAAAAAAGCGCTGGCGCAGAGGATAAAGGGAGAGGCTAAGGATATAAAGGATAAGTATATCGCTCCGCCTGATACAACGAGCTTTGGCATTATGTTTCTGCCCTTTGAATCGCTTTACTGCGAGGCTGTAAATCTTGGGCTTTTAGAGGTCTTGCAAAGAGAATATAATGTAACCGTTGCAGGCCCGTCAACAATGGCGGCAATGCTAAACGCTCTGCAGATGGGCTTTAAAACGCTCAGCGTTCAGAAAAAATCCGCAGAGGTATGGAATATCCTGGGCGGTGTAAAATCAGAGTTTGAAAATTTCTCCAAAACCCTTGAAGCCACTCAGTCAAAGCTCACAAGCGCGCAAAAGGAGCTTGACAGCTTGATCGGCGTGAGAACAAGAGCGATCGTCAAAAAGCTAAAGGATGTTGAAAGTACAGACAGCCGGCTTTTAGATACAGAGTAAAAAAACCGCCTGATTTATATCAGGCGGTCAAATTTAATCTTCCTTTAATCTGTTGTAGGTTTCAGATAAGTGCTTGTATTCAAGGTTTAATCTCAAAAGCTCATCCTCTAAAGCGTCAATTGTAGCCTGAGGGATAAGGTCATCAAATCTTGCCTTTGAAAGCTCAGCGTTCTTTGCCAAAATAAGCTTGAAGGTTTCGCTCATCTTAGCTACTGCGTTGTGAACATCAACTTCCTGCTGCTTTGCGGCCTCCTTAGCGGCACGCTTTGCTTCAGCGCGTGATGAATATGTTTCAACAGGTCTTTCTGTCTTGGAACGGTCAACAAAAATAGGTGAGTCGTTTTCTTCCTGAGAAAGAATAGTAGATGTAAGAGGCTGCTTGTTTTCTGCTGTGCGCGTTTCGTGCTTTGATTCGCCGAACAGACCGAAGATCTTGCCTTCCTTCTTTCGTGGCTCTTTGTATTTGTTTGCCTTCTGAATACCCTTGAGGTGACGTTCCATATCAGCGAGGTATCTGTCGATTTCATCCTGAATATCCTGCTGAGTTGCAAGGTCTTCTTCGCCGGTTGTATCGTAGGCTGAAAGGTCCTTTGCCTCAAAGTCATCAGCTGAAAGGATAGTCTGTTCCTTAGGCTGATTTGTTAAAATATCGTCGCTGTCAGAAACCATCATTGTATTAGCCGCGGTTACGCCTGAACGCTGTTCTCTTGAAGCGGCAGCCATCTTAGACTGATACAAAAGATTTGCCAGAAGCTCTTCGTTGTACTGTAAAAAGTCTGTCTGTTCTCTGATTTTCTTGTATTCCTTGCCAAGAACAGAAGCGTCAACAGTCGGGATAAGACATTCAGCGTCATTACCGTCGAGAGCCTTTTCAGCCTTTTTGAATACATCCTCAACCTTTTTTGGCTGTTCTGGTACAGGCTCCTGCTTTGTGATAGGAGCTTCACCGCCGTTTGCGATAGAACGCTCGATATCAACCTCTGAAAAATTAAGCTCTTCCATTATAAATGCGTCATCATCGTTACGCTCAAGAGTAGGAGCTTCACGCTTTGCTATTGAAAAATGGTCAGCACGGTTAAAAGCCTTGGCTCTTGCCCGCTCTTCACGGCGACGCTTGGCCTTTTTTTCCTTCGCTCTTTTGATAATATCGTTGATAATAAGAATTATCAGTAAAACTATAAGTGCTGCTGCCAGGATAAGTACTGTTTTCATATCAAATTTCATGTTACTTTTCAGCGTTCCTTACGGAAACACTCCCCCATCATTATGATTTATCCATACATAAACATTTTAGCTTTTTTTAATGCTAAAGTCAACTAAATTTCAAAATTTCAAACTATTAACCAAAATCATACTATCAAATATGGTAATAACAACGAAACCACGTAGAATAGGCATAAAAATAAGGCTGCAAGCATAGCCTGCAGCCTTTGATTTATATCAATTAGATTGATGAGTGTGACTTAACGTAGTCGATAACCTCGTCGATCTGGCAGAATGCAAGACCAACAACTGTATCAGCGCAACCATAGTAGATTGCGATTCTACCTGTGTCAGCATCGCAGAGTGTAGCGCATGGGAATGTAACGTTTGGAACGTCGCCTACGCACTCGTAGATTGTCTGTGGGCTGATGAGGTATTCTGAACAACGATACTTAACCTTCCAAGGCTCGTCCTTATCGAGGATACAAGCTGAGAATGAGTAAACAAAGCCGTTGCAGCTTTCAAGAACACCGTGGTAGAAGCACAGCCAGCCTTCTGATGTTTCGATTGGAATAGGACCTGCACCGATCTTCTTTGATTCCCAAGACTTGAGAGGACCCATAACGTGTCTGTGTTCGCCCCAGTACTTCATATCAGGTGACTGTGAAACGTACATATCACCGAATGGTGTATGACCTGAGTCTGAAGGTCTTGAGAACATAACGTACTTGCCGTTGATTTTTCTTGGGAACAATACGCCGTTTCTGTTGAATGGCAAGAATGCGTTTTCAAGCTGATAGAATGTCTTGAAATCGTATGTATAGCCTACGCCGATTGTTGGCTTCCAGCCGTATGCGTTACACCATGTAACATAGTATCTGTCTTCGATCCAGCAAACTCTTGGGTCATAGCCGTAGCCCCACTGGTTAACTTCTTCTGTTGCAGGGTCAGCCTGAACGAAGTGGATTCTTTCAGGATTGAGTGTCCAGTTGATACCGTCATCTGAGAAACCTGCGTGAAGCTCCATGTTTCTAACCTTATCGTCGCAACGGAAAACGCCTGCGAACTTGCCTTCAAAAGGAACTACTGCTGAGTTGAAAATTGAGTTTGATGTTGGAATGAGATCTCTAGGAATAACAGGGTTCTTGGAATATCTCCAAACGATGTCTGTTTTGCCTGCTGGTCTGTCTTCCCAAGGAATGTTAGGGAGTGACATACCGTTGATAATCTGTACGCCCATGATATTTATCCGCCTTTCAAAAAATATCGTTTTTACAGTCAGTTTAATTAAACTTCAACTGCCGTTACTAATATTAAACCACAAATTAAGCTAAATTTCAAGTACTTTTTCATTTTTAATTTAAGCAGAAAACGTTTAAATTTTGCTTGTAAACGATACCATTTTACTTTTCATAATAAGTTTACAATTACTTTGAACGTGAAGTGCGTGAGCGTGATAGCTTGACTAAAAGTGACTTGCGTGATACAATCAAAAAATAGGAATACTATAATAAAAAGGGGATAGATTTGTGATAGATTACAGCGCTCTGGCAAAAGAGAATTTTGAAAACGGTTTAAACTGCGCTCAGGCGGTTTTACTGGCGTTTTCTGACAAAACGGGGCTTGATGAAAATACAGCTCTTGCACTTTCATCGTCATTCGGCGGCGGTATGGGCAGACTGCGTGAGGTATGCGGAGCAGTCAGCGGTATGTTTATGGTAGCGGGTATTCTGTATGGCTACACAAAGCCTGAGGATCATACTGAAAAAACCGAGCATTACAAGAGAATACAGTATCTGGCGCAAAAATTCAAAGACGAAACAGGCTCAATTATATGCAGAGAATTATTGGGGCTTGATATAAAGGGAGCTGATGACCCTGTACCGCAAAAGCGTACAGAAAGCTACTACAAAAAGCGCCCCTGCGCAGAACTCGTAGCGCTTGCGGCTGGCATTATGGCAGAGTATATAAAAGAAAACCCGATAGGATAAAAAACAACTCCAGAGAAGAAAGGTCTTTTCTGGAGTTTATTTTATATTCAGTTTTACAAATTGGGATTTACTCAACTGATACAAATACCATTTCTCCCTCGTGGTATATCTCAACAACACATTCACAATGCTGTCGATTTGCCAAAAGATAACCACAGTATTTTGTCATGTTATAGCCATAGGTTTCGTCCACAATGGAGAAACCAAACTGTTTATATCTTTCAATGAAGTCTTTCAAAAACAACTTTTCGCCTGTGAATGTGCCTACATTACCTGTAACACCAAGCAGATACACATAACTAAAATCCCATTGAACATTGTGGAACTCAATGTATCCGTCAAGTTGTCTGTAAGGGATAGTGGCCTCAACCATACCCGATTGCGTTTTCATAATAATATCATTATCAGTAACCTCAAATGAAATTACATTCATATCGTGTAAAGTGTATGGCGGGTTAATATTACCACGAATAGTTCTCTTCAATTCTCCCACTCCTTTGTCAAATTCTTATTTATCGTTCAATCAATTATAGCAGATAAATTGTCAGCAGTCAATCAAAAAGCCACTTCTGACATAGCATCAAAAGTGGCTTTATTTAACTTAAATCTGGTAATTCCTCTAAGGTTATAACCGCCTGGGATGAATAGATATCTATCCACTGTTCAGGGGTAGTATAAGCGTCTGTCAGCTCTCCTGCTTCATCCATTATGTATGAGCCGCCCCATACGCAAAACCACGCCCACATCGCTCTGTCACGAACCGAAAGCTCCGGCAAAACTGGGTTTGAGCATTCTGAAAGGGCGATAAGCTTATTTTGTGAAATGCCCTGAAGTGAGATAAAGGTTGAAAGCTGTGATGAAAAATCGCCGTCTTTGTAGATGTCAACCGAGATTATATCGCATTTATCGTCGCCGACATACCAGCTCTCTGACTGTGCGTTCCATATCCACAAGAGGTTGTTGAGATTATGATGACAGGTCATTCTCTCATACATCAAATCCCATAGCCATAAATACGCATCCTTGCCCGCGCTGCCCCACCAGAACCAGCCGCCCGAAGCTTCGTGCAGAGGGCGCCAGAGGATAGTAACGTTTTCATCCTGAAGATATGAAAACTCCTTTGAGATAATATCAATATCGTGGATAAGCGCTAAGCATTCTTCAGATATTTCGCCGTTTGTAAACATAACCTGAAGCTCGTCAAAGGATTTTGTAGCTATATCCTTATCTGTCATCGCAAGCGCTAAATCAAAGCCTGTAACATCGCTGTAGCAGGAAAGCCCGTGCATAGGTGCCGCCCAGTGCCACATATATGATACGATACCGCCCATATCAGACCATTGTTTTGCAATAGTCGTATCCCCGATAACAGAAGGGTCAGCCTCAATTGTGTATGAATACATATCGCCAAGGCGCAGTGCCGGGTATCTGCCCGTTAAGATATGAAGCTTTTCAGGCTCAACGTTTGCGCCAATTGACGCAAACTGCCCTGAAAGCAGCTTTTCACCGTAGATATCTGTGAGATACTTCAAAGTATTTTTTGTTTTCTCGTTTGCGTTTTCGTTTATAGGGGTTGCAGTTGCCTCAAAGGTGAGGGTAGTTGAAGATAGATTAGCGTCGATCTCAATTTTATCAAACGCAATAGCCGCAGTTACCTCGATTATCTCAAAGCGGCATACTCCCTGCGGTAAGAATACATTTTCAAGGGTTACCTTTTCAAAGCCGTCAGAGCCTTTTGTTATAATCTCGCCTACAAATTCGCCGTCGATGTAAAGGCGGTTGTTTTTCGGGGAGTCAGATGAAACAAAAAGGGAGATGTCGTAATGTTGAGATGAGGTTATCTCAATATCCATACTCCAATGTTCTTCAGAGTTTCTTGCAAACCCTGTAACATACCCATCACCTGTGTAGCCCTCACGGGTTGTGCCTATCTCCATTTTAGAGGTTAGGTTGCCAAGCTCCGCCTGATAAACAGCACTGTAGTCATTAGCGCTTATGTCGGGAACTTCTATCGGTATATCCGCTAAGGTCGTTATCTCCTCTGATGAAATTTCATCAGGGGGAGGGGAGGTTACATCGCCTTGTGGCAGTGAAAACCCGGGGGTTTCATTTGAAACCGCAGAGCAGCCGCTCGCTAGTAAGCATGCCATACAAAGCGTTATGCAAAGCAGATTTTTCAATGCTTTTTTCATTTTAAAGCCTTTCTTATTCTACAATAGGTTTAATAATTATCTTCTGATTTGGTTTTGTTTTTATTGAAAGTGAGTTTTCTAGTGAGGTAAAACGCTCGCCGTCTGTTATCGCTTCAAAAGCAAAGCTTAGCATAACATTTAAGTCGCTGCCGCTTTTTGAGATGATCTGAGCCTCTGTGAGCCTGCCATTATCCCATTTAGCCGATACCTCAAAATTGCCTCTTGCCATAAAGCCTGAAAACTCACCGCTTGCCCATTTTGAAGGCAGGGCAGGCAAAAGATATAAAACGCCGTTATTACTTTGTAAAAGAGCCTCTGTAATCCCGGCCGCACCGCCGAAGTTGCCGTCGATCTGAAACGGCGGATGAGAGTCAAAGAGGTTAGGGTTTGTCGAATGTGAAAGCAGAGCCTTTACATTTTCATAAACCTTTTCTCCGTCATAAAGCCTTGCAAAAAGGTTTATAATCCAGGCTCTTGACCAGCCCGTATGACCGCCGCCGTGGGATAAGCGTCTGTCAAGGGTAGCCCTTGCAGCATCAGCAAGCCCAGGCGTTTTGATTTTTGAAATCATATCGGCAGGGTATAGCGCAAAGAGCTGAGAAATATGTCTGTGGCCGGGCTCAGCCTCGTCATAATCCTCTGCCCATTCCATAATCTGCCCGTATTTGCCTATCTCGGGTTTTGGCAGTTTATCACGAAGCGGGGTAAGATGCAAAGCTCTGTCATCCCCTAAAATCTCACAGCCCTCGATACAGGCTGTAAAAAGCTCATATATGATCTGGCTGTCCATTGAAGGTCCGATACAAAGGCATCCGCTTGAACCGCTTTTTGTGATATATGTGTTTTCAGGTGAAACTGAAGGGCAAGTAACCAATCTGCCTTTTTTATCCTCGATAAGGAAATCTTCAAAGAAAAGAGCCGCCTCTAAAAGAGTATCAATCTTTTCTTTTAAAAACTCTTTATCCTGAGTAAACTTATAATGCTCCCATATATGAGTACAAAGCCAGGCAGCGCCCATAGGCCACTGCGTTGCAGGCATCCATAAATCCTGCGGCGCTGTATCGCCCCATAGGTCAGTATTGTGGTGACAGCAAAAGCCGCGGCAGTCATACATTACCTTTGCAGTTTCTCTGCCGTTTTCTCTTACCTTTTCTAAAAGGTCAAAAAGCGGAGTATGAAGCGATGATAAGTTCAGCGTTTCAGCGCACCAGTAATTCATCTGAGCGTTTATATTTACAGTAAATCTGCCGCCCCACGCAGGCCACATATCCTTATTCCATATGCCCTGCAAATTCAGCGGCAATGTGCCTTCACGGCTGCCTGAAATCAAAAGGTATCTTGCAAAAGCGTGATAAAGCACAACAAGCTCATTGTCATCACTGCCATTTCTGACTGCTAAAAGTCTTTCATTTGTAGGCTTTAAATTATTGCCACAAGTTTTACATAGAGTAAATTTAACTCTATCAAAATACTCTCTGTAATCGCTGATGTGCTCGTTTTTGAGGCTCTCAAAGTCCTTTTTGATAGCGTCTTTGATGTGTGTGTATGAGTCAAGCGCTCTGTAGCTGGTATGTGCAGTTACAAAGATAGTTACCTCGCTTGAGTTTTCGACAACAATGAAATTACCGTAGTTTTTAACCTCGCCGTCGGCTGAGGTAGCGCCTAAGTGCGCTGTAAAATAAAGCTCGCCCATTGAGCCTTCCATTTTAAAAATGCCGTTTTCTATTGCCTTGTAGTCATCAAAATAGTCATCTCTGCCGTCAAGGCGCACTTTAAGTGTAATGGCGTTTGCCTTGTCAGCCTTTATGTTCACAATAAGGGCGTTTGCAGGATGTGAGGCGATAACCTCTCTTGTATATGTAACGCCGCTTGATGAAAACACGGTTTTGCAGACAGCATTTTCAAGGTCAAGAGTTCTTTGATAGTTATCGTAGCTATCAACTTCCTGCTCGATTATCAGGTCGCAAAGCGGCATATAGTGACGGCAGTTTGTAGTAGTGCCGCAAAAAGCGTCGTTGACTATTGCCTCGGCCTCTGCGATTTTTTCTTCAAACAAAAGCTCTCTTACTCTCTGCAGATTTTCAAGTGCCTGCGGATTGTTGCGGTCTCTTTTCTTGCCCGACCATACAGAGTCTTCATTTAGCTGAATAGTTTCTCTTTTAACCTCGCCAAAAACCATACCGCCTATTCTGCCGTTGCCGACAGGCAGGGCTTCATCCCAGTTTGAAGCGGGTGAGATGTATTTTAACATTAAGCTTTCAGATTTCATATATATTAACCCCTCAAAAATATCTATACTATTTTATGATACCACAAAAATAGCGTTTTTACAACAAACAACACTAAAAAAGTTGTAATTTGTCGGTATAAATTTGTTGCAAATTTTATAAATGTATGGTAAAATAAGCTATACTGAAAAAACAGGGGTGAGAAAATGGACTTTGTTTCAGAAAGAGATGTTATGAATAAGCTGTCAGAGGCTATCTGCTGTGCGGCTGTAAATATGTTTTATACAACAAAGTACCTATACTCTGTTGCAAGAAAGGGCTTTTATACAAAAGAGGCTTCAGCGGCAATCGTTGAATCGTTAAAGGATGTTACAAATGCAGGTGCCAGCCGCAGCTGCGGTATAAAAATCGAGCCTAAAATCTGGGATGAGCTTGATAACCCCGGGTTTGAAGCATTGCCATCAGTTATTGCGTATTCCTTTGCGGTGAGAGTGCCAGTTTTGCAGAAGGTGAGCGTTACCCACAGAAAGCCTATGGATAAAAAACAGCTTGAAAGGCTTTATGAAAACTGCTTTTTCAAGGGTGCTCAGAGCTGTACCGATGTTTTGGAAAGCTATGATGAAAACTTAAAACTTATGAAAAAGAAAAAGGAATTAGCGCCATATAATTCGCAGTGGCTTTGTACATATCTTGCAAGAATCTGCCCCGGTTTTGATACTCTGACAAATCAGAATTTATTTATCTTCGGTGCGCTTTCGGTTTATTTACCGCTTTTCTGGGATAAGCTTGAAGAGCGGCTTTGCGAGATAGTGCTTGATAATGCAATAAACTAAAAATCAGCCATTTTTTACCTTTGTAAAAAGTGGCTTTTGTTTTATATACGGAGGCTAAATTATGCAAAATTTAACTGATGAGCTTAAAATCTACGAGCTTTCTAAAATCTGGAAAGAGGCTGAATATAACTTTGCATTCTGGGATAAGGTAGATATTGATTGGGATAGCGAGTATAAAAAAGCGCTGTCAAGGATTTTAAAAACAACTGATATTTATGAATATTACAAGGAATTATCCCGCTTTATTTCCCTTTTGAATGACGGTCATACCTTTGTTGGCTATCCTGTATCTGTTATGCAGGATGTAAATTATTTTTCTATGCTGCCTATATATGTATTCCCGTTTGAAGACGGAATTTTTGTTCTAAATGTTACAGAGAATTTTAAGGATAAAATCCCTCTTTACAGTAGGCTCAAAAAGGTAAACGGCATTGATGTTTATGAGTATTTAAGAGAAAACTGTTATCCGTATATCTGGCATGCAAACGAAGAAAGCTGCAGCATCAGTGCGGTAAATGAACTGATTTATGGCAGACTGGGTACAAGCGATAGTTTTACCTTTGAAAAGGATAATGAAGAATTTGAAATTGCGCTTGAAAGAGTGGATCCTACAAAGGTAACGTGGGCAGTAACGGGTGCTGTAAGGCACAATAAATACGAAAACAAGTTAATCTGTAAATCTGATACCGCAAAGGTTTATATGACAGATGAAAATATTGCTGTTATAAAAATAATATCGTTTGTAGACGGCAGCTTGCCGCAAAAGGTATTTGATTGCTTTGATGATATAAAAAATGCAAAGGGCTATATCATCGACTTGCGCGCAAACGGTGGTGGCAACAGCGAGTTTGCCAACGATATTGCGTCGATGTTTATAAAGGGCGATATAAAAAACGCACCATTTGAAACTCAGAGGTATGAGCCTGCATTCAAGGCGTGGGCGGTATACAGAGATGATTTTGATGGCGTTACAAAAGAGGAATATAAAAGCAGATTTTCAGATGCTGAAAGCCAAAAAGCCTATGAGATGAGCAAAAACATATCCTATGTAAGCTATGAGGGTGAGGCGTTTTCATCAAATGCCCCGGGAAAGCTTGAAGGAAAGGTTGTTATACTTGCAAACGCCAATACCGCCTCTGCGGCTGAGGATTTTATTGATACTATGAGATTTTATACTAATGCTACTCTTATAGGTACCAATACCGCTGGTACAACTGGCGAGCCATTATATCAAAATTTAGAAAGTGGCGGCTTTTTCAAAATATGTACCTGTAGATGTGATGCGCAAAATGGTGAAGATGTTTACAACAAGGGCTTTGCCCCTGATATCAAGGTAGGTTCAAAATTAACCGATTTTATATCGGGCGATGACCCTGCGCTGAAAAAAGCAATAGAACTGATAAACAAAAGCTCCGCAGAATAATCTGCGGAGCTTTTGTTTTTTCATGATATTTTCGATTATTGTAACGGGGAAAATGTCATTAGTTGTAAGCGGCCTTCATCAGAGCGTCAACGATCTCCTGATATGAAAACTTGTTCATATCTCTGCTGTAAAGCCCGAAAGCCTCGCCTGGGGAGAACATACAGTTATTATCCCACCATACGCAAGGTATGCCGTATTTCTGAGCCTCGTCAACGTAAAACTCTGCCCAGAGTGCTCTGTCTGCGGTATTGCCGCCCTTTGCTCTTGCGCCGAATTCACCGATGATAACAGCTGTACCGTTTTGCAAGTAGCATTTGTCGATAAGCTCCATTAAGCTTGTGATTGGCTTTGTATGGGTTTCATTGTCAGGCTGGAAAATGTTGAATTCGCTGTCAGAGAGTGCAAAGTTGTATGGAATATATGCGTGAAGTGATACGATAACCTTGTCATCGTCGGGAATTTCCAGCGCATACATTGCCTGACCGCCCGAGTTTGCAGCGTAGGTTGGTATCATAAGGTGACGCAGAGGGTTATTGCCTGGTGCCTGTCTGATAGTATTTACAAAATCAGCATTGAGCTTATTTACAACGTCCCAGCCCTCCTGGTCGCCGCCCGACCATTCAACGTTTGTGCCTACCTTTCGAGGTTCGTTCATACCTTCAAAAATGAGGTGTTCATCATAATTCTGAAAACGGTATGCAATCTGTGTCCATAAAGCTGTCAAAATCTCTGAAGCCTTTTCGTAGTTATCGTAGTATGGATAATTCCAGCTTTCGTGGTGAAGATTTAATATTACAAAAACATCATTGTCAATAGCATAGTCAACAACCTGCTGAACTCTGTCAAGCCACGCAGTATCGATGTTATATTCCTCATCAAAATGCTTCTCCCAGGTTACAGGGATTCTGATAATGTTAAAGCCTGCTCCTACAACGTCATCAATCATCTTCTTTGTTGTTACAGGGTTGCCCCAGGAGGTTTCTGCAGAAAGCCCGTTGCCGCCAGTAGCGTCAAGAGTATTGCCCAAAGACCAGCCGATTTTAATTTCCTTTACAAGCTCCATTGATGAAATATCTCTTATCTCCATTACTTCACCGAGCTTGTCAGCCTCGTTTACAACTGCCTGAGTGGTAGCTGTAGTATCATCGGTACTGCTCTTATCGTCATTGCCGCAGCCTGCGAGGGTGAGGGCAAAAACTGCCGCACTTATTACAGAAAGAATTTTTGTAAGTCTTATTGTTTTCATAAATTTAGTTCCTTTCTTTTAATCCAAAAATTATTTTATCACATACTTTTTTATATTGCAAACATCGAAAACGTTCTATACACAAAACTTTTAGAATTTATTTTTTCGCTATGGTATATAGCCTATAGCCCCTATCCCAAAATGCCTTTGAAATTACGTTGACCGAAAATTTTTTATATGGTAAAATATGGGGTAGGAAATAGGCGTAAAATATGAACAATTTGTAAAATACACTATGTTACGCTGCGTCAGGTATTGCTTGTAACGCTGCGTAATGAGCTAAAATGGCATTAAAGGAGGCAGGATGCTATGTCAACATACACAACAGGCGAGATAGCAAAGCTTTGCGATATAACAGTCAGAACGGTGCAGTATTATGACTCAAGAGGTATACTTGTACCGAGCGATTTTTCTGAAGGTGGCAGAAGGCTTTATAATGATGACGATTTAAAAAAGCTAAGAACCATCTGTTTTCTGAGAGAATGTGATATTCCTATAAACACGATTTCAGAGCTTTTTGAAGAAGAAAATCCCGACAAGGTTATATCAATTCTTATCTCACAGCAGAAGGCTACTCTTGAAGCTGAGGTAAAAGAGCGTCAACAAAAGCTTGAAGCGCTCACAGAGCTTTCAAAAAGCATCAAGGAGCTTGAAAGCTTTTCTGTTGAAACCATAGGTGATGTAGCGCACGTTATGAAAAACAAAAAGGAGCTCAGAAAGCTCAGAACAAAGCTTTTATTTATGGCGATAGGTCTTGAGATTATCGAAGTAGGCTTTTTGATCTACGCTATAAAATCGGGCGTGTGGTTGCCGTTTATACTCGGCGAGGCGTTAGTGCTTTGTCTGGCAATCGGTATATTTTACTGGTATACCTCAAATGTCAGCTACATCTGCCCTGAATGTCACAACATTTTCAAGGCAAGGTACAAAGAGTCATTCTTTGCATCTCACACTATGAGAACAAGAAAGCTTACCTGCCCTTGCTGTAAGAAAAAATATTTCTGCGTTGAAACGTATGATGAAAACCATGGTGTGAAAGGAGAATAATTTATGCCACCTATTTCTGAAATTTTACCATTTTTAATTCCGCTTATCATTTTACAGTTTGCGCTGTTGGCGTATACAATCGTTCATATTCTAAAACACGATACCTATAAAAGAGGTAACAGAGCATTATGGCTTGTTGTAGCCATAATCGGTATGGAGTTTATAGGCCCTATAATTTACTTTATATTCGGAAGAGATGACAGCTGATGAATATGCTTGAAATTAAAAACCTGAAAAAACGCTTTTCGCAGAAGGTAGTTTTAGACGGAGTGTCTTTAACACTCACAGAGAACAAAATCCTCGGCTTTGTCGGCAAGAACGGTGCTGGCAAAACCACAACTATGAAAATAATCTTAGGTCTTCTGCCCGCTGACGAGGGCGAGGCGTATGTAATGGGCGAGCGTGTCAGCTACGGGGCTAACAAGACAAATAAATATATAGGCTATCTGCCCGATGTGCCTGAGTTTTACTCATATATGACCCCAAGAGAATATTTAACCCTCTGCGGTGAAATTACCGGTATGTCAAAGGCTGAAACTAAAAAAAGAGCAGATGAGCTTTTGGAGCTTGTTGGGCTTTCAAACGAGAAAAAGAGGATAAAAGGCTTTTCAAGAGGTCAAAAACAGCGCCTTGGCATTGCGCAGGCACTTTTTAACCGCCCAAAGCTCTTGATATGCGATGAGCCTACCTCGGCTCTTGACCCTGTAGGCAGAAAAGAGATACTCGATATTTTAATAAAGGCAAAAGAGCAGACAACTGTTATCTTTTCAACTCATATCCTCTCAGACGTTGAGAGAGTCTGCGACGAGGTAGCCTTTTTAAATGACGGCAAAATCATTATGCAGGATAGTGTTGAAAACCTAAAGAAAATGGGTAACCGTTCAGAGTATCACATCGCCTTTGAAAATAAGTCAGATGCAGACAAAATCTGTGAGGCTTTTTCACTCACAGCCGATGACAAAACGATAAAGGCAACAGACTATGAAAAATGCAAAAGCATTATCTCATACGCCTTTGAAAACAATATGTCGTTTGAGGGCTTTGAGCGAAAAGAGGCAGACTTAGAGCAGCTGTTTATGGAGGTGATAAGCCGATGAAAAGCTATTTTGCATTCTTTAAAAAGGAAGCTTACGAGAGCTATAAAACCTCAAAGCTTTTGATTTTAGGTATTTTGTTTTTGATCTTCGGCGTTATGAATCCTGCATTTGCAAAATTAACGCCATACCTTATGAAAATGCTTTCAGAAGAGCTTGCATCATCAGGGGTAACAGTGGGCGAAATAGTGGTTACTGATTTTGATTCATGGGTGCAGTTTTTTAAAAATATCCCCTTAGCGCTTATAGTTTTTGTTGTAATGTATTCATCATCATTCACAGCAGAATACCAGTCAAAAACCATAATCCCGATTATTACAAAGGGGCTTTCACGAACAAAAATTCTCCTGTCAAAATTTGTATTTCAGATTTTACTGTGGAGCGTTCTTTACGCTGTATGCTTTGTAACAACGCTTATGTATAATATGTATTTCTGGGAAGAAAGCGCTGTTACAAACCTTGCATTCTCGCTTTTTGGCTACTGGCTTTTTGGCGTTATGATAATAGGGTTTATGACAATGTTTTCGGCAATGTCTGACAGTTCTACCTATGTAATGCTCGGCTGCGGCGCAGTAGTGGCAGTATGCTATATACTCTCGCTTATCCCGAAAATCAAGGATTTCTCCCCGATAAAGCTCACACAGACAACCGACCTTTTAACAGGTCAGCTGCAAGCGTCAGAAATAACCCCTGCTGTCATCACAGCAGCCGCTTTATCGGCAGTATCGCTTATTTTAGCAAAGCTTTCATTTGATAAGAAAATGATATAATAAAAAACCGCTTTTGTTTTTCAAAAGCGGTTTTCTTTGTTTACTGGTTTTTCATATCGGGTAATTCTGCTTCAAAAACTCTGTCAATGCTGAAAATATTGGTATTTGTAAATCTGCCGTCAACTATAAAGCCAAGGTAAAATCTTACGCTTTTTGGTATATAGCTGGCTGACAAGCTGCTATCAGGCTGTATAAAGCCTTCAATTTTTGCGCCGTCAAATTTCACGTCAACTATTTTACATTTACCGCCGCTTGACCAGACCAAATCTTTTGTGTTGGTTTTTTCTGATATTTTTATCGGCAAAGAGAATATGTCAATAAACTGTTTGGTGGTTGTATCCTCATAATTTAAGCGGCACATTTCAGCCTTGTCAGCAGGGATAAGCTCGGCTGAAAGCTTCAGATCCTTGATTGAATGAAAAAATCCCTCATCGGCGTCAATTTCGATACAAAACCTATACATTCCGTTGTCGGCGGGCTCGGCATTTACAGTAACCGCTGTCCCTATATTTTCTCCAAACGCATTTTCGCCCTTGATATAAAATGTATCTCCACGGCGCACCATAGAAATATCGTCAGCGCTTATATTGCAAACAAGCGGCAATATCACAAACACAGTTAAAATGATAACAGCGGCGGTAATAAGCAGGATTCTGACTTTTTTGGATTTCAGATTTACTATCATATTATTTCTCCTTTCAAAAAAGGGGAGTACGGTCGATATTGTTTGTATATGTATGCTTTAACTCAAAACACAGGAAAAGCATCAATATTTAAGCCCCTTTACCATATAGTGTCAGAAAACTTCCGTTTTGTTGCATGAGGAGTAAAAAAATAAACAAAAAGGCGAAGACTCTGTGGTGGGTCTTCGCTTTTTGTTTTTTAATCTGTTTTTGTAATATCGGGCTTTGCAGATTATTATTCTGATAAGTCGTAATACATTTCAAGCCAATGAGGCGGAGTAACCATTTTCCAGCTGCCGCTGACATCTTTTCTGAACTCGTATGTGCGGTTTTCATATTCGTAGGTTACCAGAATAAGTGCCTTGTCAGTCAGCTTTTCGCTTGTAAAATAGTAAGAGCTGTTATCGCTCTGCCTTTTATAAGCTATTGTGGCTAAGGCTGTATCGCCTTCGATCTTTATATCGTTTGTAATGTATTCTGTATAGGCTCTGCCGTCCTCGGCGTTTTTGTGTTCAGCGCTGATATATCCGTCATTAAAATCAAATCTATTTTCAAAGGCTGTGAGGTTGCTTTCGTGCATAACCGATAAGAACGCTTCTTTAAACGCTTCAAGGTCAGGGTATCTTACATCATAATGAGGGTAACAGTCAGGCTCAAGAGCCAAAGCGGCGGTGTATACCTGATAAATATTCATAATCTCGCAGTATTGCTCATAGTCAGAGGCGTTTTTGGCGATAAAGCGGGGGTCAAAGGTGTCTGTTATAACTCCCTCAGGAATTGAGGCATTTTCACATCTTAAAATAATATGCTCATCGTAATCCTCGCCCCAGCCAAGCTCATTTACCATATAATCGTAAATATCTTCTTCTGCATTTGAAGAAGTATCCTGAGATGGCAAAATCTCATCAGGTCGGCTTTCTGTCTGTGCGTTGTCGCTGTCAGCCTGAGAGGTTGTCGCATCAGGGGTGGTAGTTGTAATCTCAGAATGGTCTCCCAAAAGGGCTGAGCTAGTATCATCTATAGAGCATCCGCCAAAAGATAAAACTATTAAAAGAGTAACAATAGATAAGAATATCCTTTTCATTTAAAACACCCTTTCACCGTATTTTCTAAAACATTATAACTCATAATTATTGTAAAAACAATCTGCTTTACATATATAGTGTCAGAAAACTTCCGTTTTGTTGCATGAGGGGTAAAAAATAAACAAAAAGGCGAAGACTCTGTGGTGGTTCTTCGCCTTTTGCTCTTAAAATTGTATTGTTTTGTAATATCGGGCTTTTGTAAAAACGCCTGCCGATATTAAAAAAGCCGTGGGCTTTTTAAAGCTGTGGGCTTTTTTGTAGGCGTTTTGCAGATTTTTGCCATGTTTGAATCTGTTTGATTTTCCTGATACCGCCGCCTGCAAATACGGCGGTTTTGGGTTGAAGCGAGTAGCTTCGAGGTCGCAGCGTTTACTTTACGGCGTATATGTCGCATAAGTAGGATTACTGTAGGTAGTTGATTCCTCGTAAGAGCTGCCGCAGTAAACTGTTGCTACTGTCTTTACTCTGTAGAATGTGCTTTCGGTGATTGAGTAGAACTTGGATAAGACGTAATCGCTAGCATATTTTGACTGAGTCCAGCTCGGCCCGACAACCCACTGCCCA
>CALBJC010000118.1 GCA_937892655.1 uncultured Clostridia bacterium
CCTGTGACCCTCTGCTTGTAAGGCAGATGCTCTCCCAGCTGAGCTATGCTCCCACCTAGTAGTCTGTCAAGAACTATTGCCCTCAACCGACGAAATTTATTATACACTATTTAAACGGCTTTGTCAATACCTTTTTTCAATTTTTCTCAAAATAACAATTATGCCTTATTTTCAGCCATCGCCTTTATTTCATCTGACGTAAAAGAGTATGCTTTGTTGCAGAAATGGCATTTAACCTCTGTTACCTCATCATTTGCCATATCGAGCAGATCCTCCTTACCGATCGAGATAAGCGCTCTTTCAACACGCTGCTTTGAACAGTCGCATACATAGTTTACCTCAAAGTCATCCAAAATATTCGGCTCTAATCCGTCGAGCGCTTTAAGAGCAATTTGGTCAACTGTCATACCCTTTTCAAGAAGGTTTGTTACAGATGACATTTCATTTATGTTCTTTTCAATAACGTCGATAACCTCATCAGGCGCAAACGGCAAAAGCTGAATTAAGAATCCGCCTGCCTGCTTCACAGATAAATCAGGGTTTACCAAAACGCCCAGAGCACAAACCGAAGGCACCTGCTCACTTACTGCAAGATAGTTTGTAATATCCTCTGCGATTTCACCAGAAACTATAGGCACCTGACCTGAATACGGCTCTTTTAAACCGATATCCTTGATAACTGAGAGCGTACCATCTGTACCGACAGCACCTCTTACATCAAGCTTACCATACTGATTGAGCGGCAGTTCAACTACTGAATTTTCAACATAAGCCTTAACGTTGCCGTAGCTGTCAGAAACTGCAATAAGAGTACCCGCAGGACCTTTACCGTTGAGCCTTACAGTAATACTGTCAGTTTCATTCTTAAGGCCAAAACCCATAAGGGATGTACCCATAGCAAGACGGCCAAGACCCGCAGTTACAACCGCAGATGTCTGATGAATTTTTTCTATTTCATTTACAATACTCTTACCATCAATCGCGCTGCATACTACTGATGCATCACGGCTGATAGCTCTGACTATTCTGCCCATTTAAAATTTTCCTCCAAAACTATTTTACCTTTTTAGCAACATATAAAATACGCTGAGTTTTTTCGGTTACCTCGTTATCCGAAAAATCATCATACTGCGCCAAAAGCTCAAAGCCGCATTCGCAAAGAAGACGCTTTATAACCTCATCATCGTAGGCAAGCTCGCAAAACTGCTCTGACTGGCGCTCGTATATATCGCCGTCACGTTCAAAGAAATCAAGGGTTATCTCAACCTTATTATCCTCATCGACAAAGCTGTTTTGCCATACGCAGTAGACATCCTCTGTATCATATACAAAAACATTATCCCCCAATACGCATTTATGCTTATAAGGGGTATTCATATCAAAAATAAAAAGCCCGTCAGGGTATGCAAACAAGGATACACGCTCAAATGTTTTTTTGACATCGTCAAGACTTTCAAGATGATTTAAGCAGTCAAGCGATGATACAGTAACATCAATAGTACCAAACATATCAAGCGCTGTCATATCCTGACAGAGATACTGAATGTTAAGACCGCTATCGTATTTTTTATCAAACGCTTCGTTTAACATATCCTCGCTGTTATCGATACCTATACAGTCATAACCAAGTCTAGCCATACATTCACAAAGAGAGCCTGTTCCACAGCCAAGGTCAAGCAGAATATCCTTTCTGCCGCCAAAGCGGGTAACAAGCTCATCGTATCTCTTTGCAATGGTATCATAGCTTACATTCATTGTCAAGGCATCGTAGTATCTTGCAAAAAGGCTGTATGACATTATTTATCCTTCATTCTATCAAATACGATCTTATAACCGTCACTACCATAGTTCATTGAACGGTTTACACGGCTGATAGTAGCTGTTGACGCACCTGTTGTGTTTACGATATTGCTGTAAACGTGATGATCGTTTAACATCTTAGCTACCTGAAAGCGCTGAGAGAGTGACTTAAGCTCAGGAACTGTGCATAAATCTTCAAAAAAGTCATAGCACTCGTCAATTGTTTCAAGGCACAAAATTGCTTCAAAAAGGTCATCAAGATTCTTGTTTTTAAGCTTGTTATTCATACAAATCTCCCTTTCAGATAAATACTGATATTTTATATTCTTTATTTTGGATATTGCTTTTACGCTTTTACACTTTATTGTGTGATTTATAAATACATTTTACCACACTAAATTAAAAAAGTAAATACCTTTTGTCAAAAAAATTTTACAAAAAATAAGGCTCAGCTTTTACACTGAACCTTAAAGCTTATTTTAGTATATTATAGCGCCGTATTCTGCACAGATCTCCTTCAACATTTCTTCATCGATTGATGACTGACTGTCAACAAGCGCTCTGCCATTGTAGAATTTCAAAGCATTCTTAAGCGCTGCTGCGTTATGCGCCTTGAAAAGCACAGGCAGCTTACACATATGAGCATTTAACGCAAAGAAATAACCGTCATCGTTATTTTCAACTACTACCTTTATAGCGTCAAAGTTTTCATCCTCAATTTCAAGGAGTACATCTGACATATCCATTTCACATAATACAGGCTCGCTGATTGAAAGAGATTCAAAATTCATAAAGAATACATCGCTTTCTGACGCTGCCACAAATTCTGTTGACTGCTTTTTGATGTCAACGCTTTGATAGTCAAATGACTTTACTGCCTTTGCAATCTGAGCCAGATGTTCAGGTGTATTACCGCAGCAACCGCCTACGATCTGAGCGCCCGCTTTTAAAACGCTGACAATTTTTTCACCCATATCTAAAGCGCTAAGCTCGTATGTACAGCCGCTTTCATCATCAGCTAAAGGCTGACCGGCATTAGGCTTTGCAATAAGCGGAATCTTAGCATAAGGATAGATAGCCGCAATCTGCTCTGCCATCGCCTC
Source organism: uncultured Clostridia bacterium (assembly GCA_937892655.1). Lineage (GTDB taxonomy): Bacteria > Bacillota > Clostridia > Oscillospirales > Ruminococcaceae > CALBJC01. The sequence goes on from CALBJC010000118.1 coordinate 2,904, forward strand.
AGGACCGTTTGAGCAGTTTAAACCAAACGCTGAGATGCCCATATCCTGCAATGAGATAAGGCAGGTAAGCGGAGTAGCGCCCGTTAAGGTATGGCCGCTTTCATCAACTGTAATTGTTACAAAAATCGGGAGATCAAATTCCTTTAATGCGATGACTGCCGCTCTTATCTCGCAAAGCGACATCATAGTTTCGATAGCAAAATAGTCAACGCCTGCTTCATAAAGCGCTCTGCCCTGCTGACTGAAAACTTCAATCATTCTGTCAAAGCTGGTCATACCAAAAGGCTCGCAGAATTCACCTGTAGGAGAAATATCGCCTGCTACAAGCTTATTTTCAAACTCGTCTGCTACTGACTTTGAGATTGATACTAAATTTTTGCAAAGGCTTTCAACCTCATCCTCTAAGCTGTAATGCTCAAGCTTTATATAGTTTGCAGAAAATGTTGGCGCATATACAACGTCTGCACCGGCTTTGTAGAATTCTCTCTGAAGCTGTTTTAAAACCTCAGGATTATCCTCGACCCATTTTTCAACGCAGACGCCTGCAGGCAAGCCACGAGCAATAAGGTTTGAACCTGTTGCACCATCCAAAACAAGGGGAAGCTTAAATTTAAAACTATCAGTTGACATTTTTTACTTTCCTTTCTCTTCTTCGATTTTAAGCGAAAGCTCAAAATCTGCAATGTAGCTTGAATTTATATCAAGAGTATATGAAAATTCAAGTGTACCGCCATTTTCAGATAAATCTGACTTAATATATCGAGTTGCAATTCCTACAATGAATTCACCGTATGGTGTTCCGTAATGACAGCGGTGCTTATTGCCCTTTTCGATTATAAGCTGTGATGAACAAGCACCCGTTCTGTTCATAGTTACAAGGTTTTCACCTTCAACTGACAAAATTGTATTTGAGCCTGCAAAGCCCGTTGTTTCTGACTCTGCGTAGGCAATTTCAAAGCCTTTTGCGGTCTTTTTGAGCTTACCGCTTGTGATAAGCTCTGTTGTAAGCTTCTGATCCTCTTCAATCTGAGTGCTTACAATTGTTATTAAAACATCCCTGGTCAAATTGATTTCCTTTCTATAAAACGCACTGGCTGATTAAAGCATTGGTATTATGCCCTAAAAAGCTTTCAACATTTTCTGAAAACAGCTCAACGCTGTCTGTGCAGTAAAGCTCAAGCCTGCCCTCTTTACCGCTGTTGTTTCTGAGGCCCTTTTCTTCAAGCAGAGTTTTGGCATATATACCCGCCTGCTCGCCTGATGAGATGAGCGTTACATCATCGCCCATTATATCTCTTATTATATCCGTCAAAAGCGGATAATGAGTACAGCCTAATATAAGTGTATCAACACCGTCTTTTTTCATTACAGAAAGATATTCTTCTGCAACGAGGGTTGCTATCTTATTGCCCTTATCTGTATAGCCGTTTTCTACAAGTGGCACAAACAAAGGACAGCCCTGAGCGGTTACCGATAATGACGGATCTATCTCATGCAAAATCTTGGTATAGCTTTCACTCTTTATTGTAGTAGGAGTACCGATAACGCCTATTCTGCCGTTTTTTGTAGCCGCAGCTGCCGCTTTTACTGTTGGCAGTAAAACGCCTGTAAACGATAGATCTCCGTTATATATAGGGTTTGACATCATAACAGCGCTGACTGTACCGCAGGCTACAATGATCATCTTTACATTATGCTTTGTCAGAAATTCGATATCATCCTGAGCATACTTTACAATAGTCTGATTACTCTTTGTGCCGTAGGGGATTCTCGCTGTATCTCCAAGATATATGATATTTTCATCAGGCATAAGCTCTCTGATAGCCTTTACCGCTGTAAGACCGCCGCACCCTGAATCGAATACACCGATTGAGTAATTATTCATAACTCACCTGTGCCCTTTCAAATGCAAGTCTGATAAGCTCTTCAACAAGCGCATTGCCACCAATGCCGCTATGCTTCATAAGCTGAGGATACATACTGATTGCTGTAAAACCAGGCAATGTATTAGGCTCGTTTAAGATTATCTCGCCATTGTCGCATACAAAGAAATCTACTCTTGTAAGGCCTGTGCACTCAAGCGCTCTGTACGCCTTTACTGCCTGCTCTCTTACCTTTTCAATCATCTGGTCGCTGATTCTTGCAGGCATATAGAACTGGCAGTCATCAGACTGATACTTAGCCTCATAATCGTAAAAATCACTTGCTGTAACAATTTCTGCTACTGTTGAAGCAAAAGGAGCTGAATTACCCATTACGGCGCATTCGCATTCTTTACCAACAACAGCCTTTTCAACTACTACCTTTTTATCGTGAGCAAAAGCAGCCTTTATGCCGCTTTCAAGCTCGGCTCTGGTTCTCGCCTTTGAAACGCCGACAGATGAGCCGCAGTTTGCAGGCTTTATGAACATAGGATATGAAAGCTTTTCTTCCATTTCAGCGCATTTTTCATCAATAAGGTCAAGCTCATCCATTCTCATAGCAACGTATGGAGTCATCTTGATACCTGCTGACTCTAAAACTATATGAGTTTTTTCCTTATCCATAGCGTTGCATGACGCTATAACGCCACAGCCAACGTATGGGATACCCGATAAATCGAGAAGACCCTGTAATGTTCCATCCTCGCCATTCTTACCATGGAGTACAGGGAATACGCAGTCTACCCTCATGATCTGAGTTGTATTATCAGGCAAAATCTTGATAAAGCCGTTATGAGCAGGGTCAGGAGATAAAATGCAAGGCACTAAATCAGTACTCTGCTCCCATGAGCCATCCTTTATAGCGCTGATATCGCCGGGATAGTAAAACCATCTGCCTTTTTTTGTTATACCGATACAAATAACCTCAAACTTTTTATCATCGATACATGAGATGATATTTGTAGCTGAGATAAGTGAAATTTCGTGTTCGTTTGAAACACCGCCAAAAATTACTGCAATACGAAGCTTTGACATAATTAGCCCCTTTTCTGTATATTTATATTTTAAAAATCTATACTAAACGTCTAATAAATAAGTATACCATAAAAAGCCTGATAATGCAACAAAAATTAAATAATTGTAAAATTATATTTTTTGGCTGTTTTTATATGAAAATATGCTCATAAGATGTTGACAAATCAACATCTTGGCGGTATCATTGAATATAGATGTTGATTTGTCAACAAGTTCCAAAAAAAGGAGCGATACAATGGTAGCAAGATTTGAAAAGTTTTCTTATTTTATATCTGAAATTTCAAAGCACTGGCACAAAATAGCCTCTGATGAAATGATAAAGCACGGGCTGAAAGGGCCGTATGCTGTTTATTTTACAGCGCTCAGCAGACATGACGATGGCATAACTGCCGCAAGACTTGCAGAAATATGCGCAAGAGACAAGGCTGATGTTTCAAGGGCTGTAAACCAGATGGCAAAAAAGGGGCTTGTAATCAAAAAGGAAGTAAATCAAAATCACTACAATGCCCTTTTAATTCTTACAGACGAAGGCAGAGATGTAGCGGCCAAGATAAAAGAAAAGGCCGCTTATGCTGTTGAAATAGGAGGCAAGGGTCTTAACGATGAGCAAAGAACTGACTTTTACAATTCACTCGAACTAATATGCAACAATTTACATTCACTCAGCAAAGAAGGTCTATAAAAAATGAATTTACTCAAAAAGGTTTACTGTAGGATATTTCAGGGATGCTTTTATATCGCTATCCCCTTTATGCCTTACAGAGAGCCTGAAATCTTAACAGGAATTGACGATTTACCAAGACATCTCAAAGAAAAGAATATCAACTCTGTTTTAATAGTTACAGATAATTTCTTAAGCACTACCGATAACTTTTTAGCACTTACAGATACGCTTGCAAAAGAGGGTATCAGCATAGGTGCTTATACAAATACAAGGGCAAACCCTACCGTTACAAACGTTGAAGAAGCGCTTGAGATTTATCATCATCTTGACTGCAAGGCGATTATCGCTTATGGCGGAGGTTCCCCTATGGACTGTGCAAAGGCAGTCGGCGCAAGAGTTGCGTACCCACACAAAAAGCTAAGTAAGCTAAAGGGTCTTTTAAAGGTTTTAAGAAGAATTCCTGACCTTATAGCTATACCTACTACTGCAGGTACAGGCAGCGAGGTTACAGTTACAGCGGTCATTACAGACAGCGAGAAAAAGCATAAGTACACTATGAATAATTTTACGCTTATTCCCCGCTACGCTATTTTAGACCCTGCTGTTACATATTCTCTGCCACCTCATCTTACTGCAACTACAGGTATGGACGCACTCACTCACGCAATCGAGGGCTACATCACCAAGGGTGCCTGGGAAATGAGCGATATGTTCCACCTTAAGGCTATTGAG
>CALBJC010000119.1 GCA_937892655.1 uncultured Clostridia bacterium
GCATATAAGCGAGTGGTGCTACTTCAATACTTCCCCTCTCCTGATGCTTAGCGAAGCTTTCAGCACCTAGCATATCAAATAAAGCGTCATATAAAGGTCTTAAATATGGGTCAACTTTGTTCTGCAGATCGCCAGGTAAAAACCCAAGCTTCTCCCCTGCTTCAACTGCAGGTCGTGTCAGAATAATTTTTGTAACCTCGTGAGCTTTAAAAGCTTTAACGGCCATAGCTACAGCAAGATAAGTCTTACCTGTACCAGCAGGTCCAACACCAAGAACAATTGTATTATTCTTAATACATTCAATATATTTTTTCTGACCGAGAGTTTTAGGCTTAATGACTTTACCGGTTACAGTAACACAGATACCGTCGTTGGTAAGTGACGCAATCTGTTCCTGAGCGCCCTCTGCAACAAGAGAATTAACGTATCTGATGTTTTGCTCGTTAATCTGTTCGCCTTTCTGAGCAAGAATAATAAGGCTTTTAATTGCAGCTTCTGCCTTTAATACATCAGCTTCTTCACCTGATATTTTGATATCGTTGCCTCTGCTCAGAATTGAAACGTTATATTGACGTTGTAGTATATTTAAGTTCTCATCGTAATTTCCAAAAAGATTGACTAATAAATCGAGATTTTGAGTTGTTATGATCTTTTCAGCCACTAAATCCATTCTCCTTTGTAAAGAGTTAATTTTACATAATATGCCTAATATATTATATCATATAAAATCAACAAATAAAAGAGATTTTTTGTTATTTTAGCAATATTTCTTTTTGCATACCTATTTCGCCTATTAAGGTGTAATTTACTTCATATCTTACATTGTCGTTATTTATGTATTTTTCTATTCTTTTTGTCACTATCTCTGATGAAGAAAGAAGATTATGCTCATAATCTCTTATTTTATCTTCAATAATTAGTTGTGCTTCATCAGTAGTATATGAAGTCTCAACAAAACTGTTTGTATAGTATGTTCTGCTGATTACTGAAATAGGCAGGCTAATTCCAAGAAACTGAATACTGTTTTTTCTTTCACCTGAGATATAATAGTTATCCGAAATTTTTGAATTATTAAATGGAAATTCAAAGTCAAAAAAAGATATGCATTTTTCTGTAAATTCAAGATTTTGTATTACTTCTGTGCTTTCTTTAAGTGGTTGTTCAAAAATTATTGTTTCATTATACTTGCCCCAGATATGCGCAATTGAATGATAATACATATACTCCCCTTTTTTATTATCAACAATTCCACTCACAAGTAAATCACCTTTTTTAACTCCGCTTCCAACTATTGACATAAGCTGTCCGCTCGAAACATTTACCTTTACAATCTGAGCATCTTTTGTTGATATGATGTCACTCGGATGATGATTATCCGGTATCACTGTTTCGTGTGAAGAAACCATTGCAACACTTATATTCAGTGATGAATTATAGCTGCTGACATCAACAAAGGAAATATTTTCAAAAGTATTATGTAAATCAGCTTCAATTATGTCAAAATCAAGTAAAGGAATGAAATCGCCATAATAAATGCCTCTATTTGAGAGATAATTTTCAATTTGCGCTCTTGTCTTAAAGTCACAGCCAGTAATATTTATCTTAAGAATAATGTTTGACAAATATAATAGCATTAATGCAGAAATTATAAAGCCAATAATAAACCCTCTTCTTTTATGATTCTTGCTTAAAAGATTGGTCAATCCGCTTGATGATGTTATATTGATTTTAAAGCTATTGTTCTCACAGATTCTAAGTAGTTTTTTTAGCTGATAAAACGGTATTTCTCCTGATATCAAGTTGTCTTTGCATAATAGATTATTGTATTTTATTGACGAGTTTCTGAGTGTATTGAGGGCCATCAATGTATCTTCTTCTGAAATTTCAAATCTGTAGCTACCAATAATACTCATCGATTTCTCCTTCTGTATTCAAACGAAATACTTGATATTTTCCCGATTACTTCGACTGAAGAAGTAGAGTAATCACGAATGCATAAACTTTCTCCCCATATTTCAATATAAAAATCACTGCATTCAATTTTAACGAAAAGTTCTGAACACTCCAAAATTCTCTTGCAGTTTTCTATCAGCACATTTCTATAGGGATTTATAATAATGCTTGTATTCATATACAATGATGATTTCAGGCGGCTAATTATCGTGTTATAATCTTTGTTATTCTCCATAATATATCACCTCATATTACAATTATATTGTAAATTAAATCTGCATATACTTGTCTTGGTGATAAAATGAATAGTAAGATAAACATCAAAGCTTTGTTGCTGATTATGGTAGTTGTTTTAACTATGAGCTATACTGTATTTTTCCCTGATAGAATGATTAAATCAAGCTCTCAGGCTGTGAAAAGATGTATAGAGATAGTAGTTCCCTCGTTGCTTTTCCCTATGTGCATATCACAAATTATTATAAAAACAGGGATTTATAAGTTGCTATGCTCCCCTGTAAGATTCATTTTCAAAATACTAAAGCTGTCTGAAGAGGAAATAGCAGTATTTATTATGTCAAATATTTCTGGTTACCCAATTGGCGGTTTAATGATTTCGCAGTTATATGCAGCAAATAAATTAACCAAAAGTAAAGCAGAAAGAATGCTCACATTTTGCTATGCACCAAGTCCGTCATTTGTAATATCGCTAATTGGGATTATTGTTTTCAATAACAGAAATATTGGTGTTTTGATATATCTTTCAAATCTGATAGTAAACTTTATTTTGCTTTTTTCTTATTCATTAACCCAGAATAATCAACGAATAAATACAGAAAAATCTGAAATCAGAATTAATATTGAAGAAATCTCAGATTGCATATATTCTTCTGCTCAGAAGCTGGTAAAAATGTGTTCGATAATTATTGTGATTTCAGTACTACTGGATTTAATTACATTATCGATTGAACGCTTCAAAATAGATTTTGATATGATAAAATGTATGTTTGAAATATCTTACATAGCAGAAATCAAAAGAAATTATAATATTCTGATTATGATAGCACCATTGTTTTCAATTGGTGGTTTAAGCGTATTGCTCCAGTTAAAAACAGTATGTAAAGGCATTTCGCTTAACACATTTTTAAAGTCGAGAATCTATGTATTTGTGATGAATATGGCAGTAAGCTACATGTTATTTAATATATTTGAAGAAAAAGTATATTCAGCAAGCGTTTTTGCTTATACAACATTAGTAAAAAACAACAATTATTTATCAACGATTTGTGTACTTTTTATGATTATAATATTTTTTTTGAAAAAACCACTAGTAAAATCAGAAAGAACGTGTTATAATATAAAAAACGAATAATTAAGGGGGAGACCGCTATGAAAAAGAAGTTTTATGGTAATGATATCGATGCTAAATGTTCATACTGTACATATGGTAGCCGTGCAAAAGAAGGCAATAAGGTATTGTGCGAAAAGCAGGGCTTAGTTGATGATGAATATTCATGTAAGAAGTTTGAATATGACCCATTGAAGAGAATTCCAAAGAAGCAGCTCAGCAAAGAAGAGAAAGATGACGAGCTTATCTAACTAAAAATCCCCTATTTGTCAACTGGCAAATAGGGGTTGATTTTTTAGTCTTTGATTTCTCCGCTTTTCTTTTTGTTTTCTCTGTATTTTAAATAGCTTTCAAGAATAATTGTTGCAGCTACGGTGTCGATTACTTCTTTTCTTTTCTTACCTCTTGTATCTGTTGCGTTAAGGTAATTAGTTGCTTCAACAGTTGTAGCTCGTTCATCCCAGAGCTCTACGGGTAAACCGGTCAACTCTTTTAGCTTATCAGCAAAAAGACTGCATTTTTCAGCCCTTGGTCCAATACTGCCATTCATATTCTTGGGATAGCCTACAACAATCATTTTAATATCGTATTCTTTAGCCATGTGAGCTACTTTTTGAGCACATAAATCAAAGTTTCGCTCAACTATTGTGCCTAATGGAGATGCAAGAAATTCTGTTCTGTCACAAGCTGCGAGACCTGTTCTTGTATCGCCAAAATCTACGGCCATTATCTTCATAATATCACCTTATAATTAAAGACAGTAGTTTAAACTACTGTCTTTATATTTGTTTTAATTACTTAACGGCTTCTAAGAGAGCGTCAACTCTGTCTGTTCTTTCCCAGGCAACACCAAGATCTTCTCTACCCATATGACCATATGCAGCAGTCTGTCTGTACTGTGGCTTTCTGAGTTCAAGATCTCTGATGATTGCAGCAGGACGAAGGTCAAATACCTTGTTTACAGCTTCTGAAAGCTTTTCGTCAGAAACAGTACCGGTACCAAAAGTATCAACCATTACTGAAACAGGCTTAGCTACACCGATAGCGTATGCAAGCTCAATTTCACACTTCTTAGCAAGACCAGCCTTAACGATATTCTTAGCAACATATCTTGCAGCATAAGCAGCAGATCTGTCAACCTTAGTTGGGTCCTTACCTGAGAATGCGCCGCCACCATGTCTAGCGTAGCCACCGTATGTATCAACGATAATTTTTCTACCAGTAAGACCGCTGTCGCCCTGAGGGCCACCAACTACGAATCTGCCTGTTGGGTTAACAAAGATCTTTGTATTATCATCTAAAAGGTCAGCAGGAACTACAGGAATAATAACATTCTTGATAATATCCTCTCTGATCTGTTCAAGAGAAACCTTTTCATCATGCTGTGATGATACAACAACGGCATCAACTCTAGTAGGCTTATCATCTACATATTCGATTGTAACCTGTGTCTTACCATCAGGTCTGAGGTAAGAAAGTGTACCATTTTTTCTTACTTCTGTAAGCTTTAAAGCAAGCTTCTGAGCAAGTGAAATAGGCATAGGCATAAGTTCAGGAGTTTCGTCACAAGCAAAACCGAACATCATACCCTGGTCACCTGCACCAGTATCAAATTCATTGTTTTCTCTGCCTTCTAACGCATTGTCAACACCCATAGCGATATCAGGTGACTGCTTATCGATTGTTGTGAAAACAGCGCATGTATTGCCATCAAAGCCATACTTAGCTCTGTCATAACCGATATTAACTACAACGTCTCTAACGATTGATGGTATATCAACGATAGCCTTAGTTGTAATTTCACCCATACATAAAACCATACCAGTAGTAGTACAAGTTTCACAAGCTACTCTTGACATTGGATCCTGCTCAAGCATTGCATCCAATACTGCATCAGAAATCTGGTCACAGATTTTATCTGGATGGCCTTCTGTTACAGATTCTGAAGTAAATAAAAATCTAGACATTATTTTGTCCTCCTTAAAGTATTTTCATAAATAAAAAAGCGCCCTCCCGAGCGCTGCTGTTATCAAAAGTTTCCTCATCTCTCGGATTTCTCGGTAAATCCGCAGGATTTAGCACCTTGTTTTGTAAAACAAAATCAGGTTGCTGGGCTTCATAGGACCTGTTCCCTCCACCACTCTTGATAAGGTATTTTATTTACTAAGTTATTATACTATATATTGTTGTTCTTGTCAATAGCTATATACAAAAGACCGCATAATTCTATGCGGTCTTTATATATTATTTAATTAAAGAAAGCACCTTAAGATTATCGTCTGTTGTAAATGATGAGGCATTATATAAGAAAAGAACCTTATCATATGAATCCAAATCCTTAATAAAGAACTGGAAAGGAATAGGAGGTGCATATCTCAAGTCCACCATTGAAATTTCTGAGAAATGCTTTGATAAGAATTGCATATAGCAGTTTGCATATGAATCCTTGATAACAAGAATCTTTTCGCCGTTTTCTACATCAGTAATTATAGTGTTGAGTGCAGCATTTGCACCTGTAAATGATGAATACTTATCTTTTACATTAAGATAATCTCTCATATAGATAGAATCATATACACTTTCACCATTTGCACCAGGCACCCTGTATTCAACAATGTTACCACCTTCCCTGCTTGTATAATAGTCAATAGTATCAGGTTTTATTGTGTTTACGATTGCTTGAGAATAAAGTGTTCCCTGGAACGAGCTACTGGCATGCTCGATGTCAAATTTATCAATCGAAAGCGGTGTAATACCCATCTGATTCATTGTTGAATAATATGCGTAATAAGCGCCCAAGCTTGTCCAGTGGTGGTCAGTTCTGTAATAGATATATTCATCTCTGGTAGAGTATAGTGTTGAGAAAACGTCAAGTCTGGTGATTGAATCATCCAGCTGATAATAAACATCATTGATAAACTCTTTTTGATCAAACTGCGGCGCGTATTTTGGCAACTCTTCTCTATAAATTTCACCTGCTGTAGGAACGAGCATAACATAGCACGGTAGACCTGTTGCCTGAGCGAAATTGTTTATACCTGCAATGTTTCTATCAATTATCTCCTGGTCAGGTTCTTCAAGCTTTTCAACCATTTTATCGTCTAATACATAAACACCTTCAAATTCATATTTACCTAAAAACTTTTCAATTGTAGTTTTTGCTGTCATCCAGTTAGAACGCATTACAAAATGGTCAGAAACATAAGTGTCAAGACCTTTCATAAGAGTTTTATCAAGATAGGTATCAAAAGAAATTTCAGGTAATTTTTCAAGAGTTCTGTTTTCCATTTCTGACTTCTCTGATTTAGGAAGAACAATAGTCAGAATGCATAATGAGAAAATTAAAACGAAGAAAATAATAATAGAAATTATTTTAGTAATTCTTTCCATTGTGTTCCCTCCTTAGAAATTAAAGTACAAGAATGGATTGTTTGTTGCGTTTACAAGATATGCTGTACATAAAAGCATTAACACAAGCTGAACAATCGGTGCTGCAACCTGAATGATTTTTACGTTAGCAGAATTGATCTTTTCGTAAATTCTCTTCGTAATTGTTGTTGAGCCGAAAATACAAAGAGCAAATATAAGAATATTTGATGTGAGCAGATACATACCTGTATTATCAACAAATAAACCGCTTCCAGCAAACATAGCCTTGAAAAACTGTGCTAAGTCTGAAAGGTTTGAAATTTCAAATAACACCCAGCCAAATACGGCAATTATGAAAGTATACAACCATGAAACAAATGATGGAAGCTTCTCTAAAACCTTACCGAAACCAATTCTTTCAATAATAATCAGGATGCCAAAATACAATCCCCATAAAATGAAGTTCCAGCTTGCACCATGCCACATACCTGTTAAAAACCATACGATAAGAAGGTTTCTTAAGGTTTTGAATTTGCCGCATCTGTTACCGCCAAGAGGGATATAAACATATGATCTGAACCATGCGCCGAGGGTCATATGCCATCTTCTCCAGAATTCTGATACACTTCGTGAAATATATGGATAATTAAAGTTCTGTGGGAAATTAAAGCCAAGCATTTTACCAAGACCAACAGCCATATCTGAATAGCCAGAGAAGTCAAAATAAATCTGGAAAGTGAATGCTAAAATACCAACCCACGCTGTAAGAGCTGAAATCTCAGAATATTCCATAGCCTTTACCGTTGTCCAGATAGCGCCGATATTATTTGCAAGAATAATTTTCTTGGCAAGGCCCTTAACAAATGTACCTATACCTTCTGCAACCTTATCAACATTAATAACTCTGTTGTCAATTTCAGCAGCTACATCCTCATATCTTACAATAGGTCCTGCAACAATCTGTGGGAACAAAGAAACGTATGAAGAAAAACTGATAATGTTTTTCTGCACCTTGATCTTTCTTAAATACATATCGATTGTATATGACATACTCTGGAACGTAAAGAAGGAGATACCAATCGGTAAAGGTAGCTGAGGATCTTTAATTGATAAGCCGAAAATAGCATTGATATTTGTAATAATGAATGAGCCATATTTGAATACACCGAGAAGACCCAAGTTCATCACAAGTGAAACAAGCAAGAAAACTACCCTGAGTTTTGGCTTGTTATCATATTTATCAATCAACAGACCTGCTGTGTAGTCGATAAACGTTGAAAGAATCATTACAACTACGTATAATGGTTCTCCCCATGCATAGAAAATAATACCTGAAATAAAAATAATCAGGTTCTTAATCTTGATTGGCGATATAAAATAAAGGCCAAGCACAATAGGGAGAAAGAAGTACAAAAATGTAAGGCTAGAAAATACCAAATTTTTCACTCTCCAAGTCATCAATTATTTTTTTGTATTCTTCATAATCAAAAACTGAATTTAATACCTCAAGTAATGAATTTGTAGTCATAAGCGAAGGTAAATTCAATTTATCTATTAAAAGTTTTCTCATCTGACTGCTGTTTTCTCTTCCAAATAAACCATCTTCATACAAATGAGCTTTAGTAATTTTTGTTCTGTTTTCTAAACGTTTGTTTTCAAAAATTCCTGATTTGTTAAAAGCCTCGATAAGCATTTCATTAGAAATACCTTCAACGCCTATCTTCCCTTCTTTAGAAGGCTTAGCTTTTCTTTTCTCTTTTCCGAAAACGTCAGGAATATATACGTTTGTTATTTTGCCCTCATTAACAAAGCTTTTTATATAATTTCTGATTTTAAATCCAGCAGAATCAGAATCGGTCAAAATAATTATACCATGTTTCTTAGCAAAGAAGCGTATAAGATCACATTTTTCAGTATCTTTCATAAGTGAAAAACCATCTGTTACTATTATTGGCGCATCTATTATCGAGGAAAGCTTAATTTTATCATATTTACCCTCAACAACTATTGCCTGATTAAGCGAAATCATAAGAATTCTCCTCGCTCATCATTTTAATTAGAGCTTTTTCAATCAGTAATCTACCATCCGTTCTTGCCGACTTTAATTCAAAATCCGTCTGTGCAAGAATAGCTATGCATCGTCTGATACGTTCAATAGGAATATTTGAGCAATCTCTTACTGCGTTATCAACAGCAAATTCCCTGCCCTTGTAATTGAAATCATTACATATATCAGTTTTAGTCCTGCCCGAGCTAACAGCAACTCTCGCTCTGTAAAGATCTATAAAAGACATTGATAATGCGGATAGAACAGGAATGCAATCAAGTTGCTGCTCGAATAACTCGTTAAGTAAAATCATTGCTTTTTTTCTATTGAATTTAACGGCAGCCTTTGCAAGCTCAAAAGCATTTGTATCAAGCTGCTTTGAAACAAGCTCATCAATTATATCAATAGTGATTTCGCCACCGTTTACAAAAGAGCAAAGCTTGTTTATCTCATTATTGACAAGCACAGAATTATTAAGGCAAAGCTGTAAAAGTCGCTCACAAGCAGCCTTTGATATAGAAGCACCTTGTTTTTGACAGCTTTGAGTTATAGATTTACACATTTCTGATATGGTTTTAATCTGAAATTCACAGCTATAACCGTATTTTGAGCATATATCCAAAAGTTTTTTGTTTTTGGTCGTAGGAAACTTTTTACCTGCACAAATATCAATTCCTGTAGCATAAAAAATAACTGTTGTTGTATCAGGAAGATTTGATATTGTATCGATAAGAAAAGTCAGATCATCTGCAGATAGATCTTCAGCATTAAGGTCGTTGACAGTAACTACGCTTCTGTCTGCACCGAACGGCAAAAACTCACAATCATCATAAAAATCACTTAAAGAGATTTTTGTTCCATCGTATTTATGATAACAAAACTCGTTATTTTCATCTACAAGACGCTTGATCAGCCTTTTTGTATATAATTCGATCGTACTTACATCTTTACCATAGAAATAATAAACTCTTGAAAATTCGTTATTTCTGATATACTTGGCTAATTCTGAATCATTAACGAAGGGCATTATTCAACCTCCTTACTGTAATTTTATCATCGAATCTTATCAACATAGCACATCCTGAATCAGAGGTATCAATTCTGTATTGTGTATCGTTTATGTAATATGACATTCTGTTTAAGGATAAATAAAAATCATTGCCATTATGTTCATACTCGATAGTTCTTTGAGTGATATTCAATTTACCGCCAAAAATTTCATCATTAAATCTATGTATGTTATTGATGGATTCATTTTCAGCAGCATCAAAAGAATACATTGTAATACTGTTGTCAAGCAGTTCAATAATCTCATCAGAATCAGTAAAACTGATTATATACTCAATTTCATTAATATCATACAATTTGTTATATCTTGATATAACTTCATCGATACTATCAAAACCATATATATTCATTATAACCGATTTACCTGAGTTATACAACATAATATTCAATGAATTTCTATCAGATAATATAATAATACTTGTAGCTTTATTCAAAATCAGATTATTGCAGAGTATTGAAGTTATAAGTAATAATAAAGAAATAAGCATCGATACGAATACTGCTTGTCTTTTCTTTATTATAATAATCGAAACAAACAGAATGACAGCTGAAATAATCGTTGTAATCCGAAGTAAAACTGAGCCAGATGAAATGGTAGCAAAAGGCATATCGGCAAATATAGAAGATAATGTCAAGATTATTTTACTGACAATTCCGGCTAAATATAAAATAATGTTTGATATTAATCCAAAAGGTATGAAGAGTGCGCTGATGAGCGTTAATATCAATGCTATACTGCTAAGAGGTACAACAATAATGTTTGATAAAGGAGAGATTATGCTTACATATTCAAACGTAAATATACAAATCGGGAATATACATACTAAAACGCATAGGCTTGTAATTACGGAAATCTTGATTTTCCTGCCACGATCAAAAGAATGATCTTTTACCAACATAGGAGTAAGAACACTTACGCCAAATGCCGCAAAGAAAGACAATAAAAACGATATGGATAATGCACCATAAGGATTTCCAAAAAGCATAATTATCGCACATAATCCCAATGAATTCTTAGCATCTGCGGATCTGTTAAACAGTCTTGCCGCATAAAGTATAGTCAAAACGATGGCTGCTCTGACAACTGATGCTGACATATCAGCAAAAACTGCAAATAGCCATATAACGATAATGAGAATTATTGTATGGGGCTTTCTTCGTATTCTGAATATATGCAAAATGTAAGAAAACATTATTGAAACTATAACAAGATGTGTCCCTGATACTGCGGTTATATGGCTTATTCCGGATAAATACATATCCTCAATTGCTTTATCGGAGAGTATAGATTTATCTGAGGATAATAACGCAATCAAAAATCCACCGCTATCTCCTTTTACCTCAGCCTGAATTTTATCATTTATCTTATTTTTAAAATTCAAAATAGTTTTCTTTACTGACACATCAGAAGACATAAGCTTAATTCTCTGGATATTATTTATCTGTAAGAAAACGCCATTTGGCTTAGAAAATGTATTATCACGAAATTTTAATGAGTCAGTAAGTTTAGCCGCTGTTCCTTTGATATAGATTTCATCAGTAATTACATAATCTGAGGTATCCATATATAGTTTAACCCTGGTTTTATAGCGGTCATCTATTACACCATCACAGTAAATGATCTGCTTTTGTGCAGATATATTTTGAATATTATAGATTTCACCGACAAAGTCAACTTCTCTATTGTCATACATTAATATTTTATCATATCGAAATACTGTAAATAACACATTTTGTGAAATTGCAATTATGAAAGATAAAGAGATTAAAGTTAGCTTTAGCTTATTTTGGCTATTTACAAAGAAAAATATGAATATTGACAAAATAAAAGCTGCTACAATAAAGCAGCAGTTTATTTTTGCAGTGAAAAATGCTGATAAAATAGCACCAGCCAAGAAAGAAAAACCGATATAGTAAAACTTTCTTGGCATGGAATTCACCTACTTTTTATTTGAAAAATAATGGGAGCTTTTCTAAGAAAATAATATCATCTCTGTCAGCAGCATCGCCTTCAGCTAATACAGCACATTTACCGACAATATTACCTCCGGCTGCTTCAATAAGCTTTTCAATAGCAATAAGAGATTCGCCTGTACTGATAACATCATCAACGATAAGAATTCTCTTACCTTTAATCATCTGAGCTTTGTCTTCACCCAAATGGAGCTTCTGTGAATCAGCAGTAGTGATTGATTTTACGTCAACAGTAAGTGGATTTTTCATATAAACCTTTACTGATTTTCTTGCAACAATATAGTTTTTGTTCATCTGCTTTGCAAGCTCGTATGCAAGTGGAATACCTTTACTCTCGGCAGTAACGATCAGATCGTAATCAGGTACCTTTTTTGCCAGCTCTTTTGCACAGGCAACCGTCATTTCAACATCAGAAAACATTATAAATGCTGCAATATCAAGAGTATCACTTACCGCACAAAGAGGTAAATCTCTTTCAAGACCCGCAATTTTCATTGTATATACATTAGACATATTAAACATCCTTTCTTAGCTATTAACCTGCAGGCCATTCAAAGCTACGACCTGCCAAAAGATGAAAATGCATATGGAAAACTGTCTGACCGGCACTTTCACCACAATTGTTAACCACTCTAAAACCATCCTTCAAATTTAAATCCTTTGCAAGCTTCGCTATAACTTCAAAGATGTGTGCAACAATTTTACTGTTTTCGGGAGTAATTTCAGCTGTAGAAGCAATGTGTTCTTTTGGAATCAACAAATAGTGAATTGGCGCAGTTGGTGCAATATCCTCAAAAACATATACAAGGTCATCCTCATAGACTTTCTTACTTGGAATATCGCCATTTATTATTTTGCAAAATAAGCAATCCATGTTAGCCACCCTATCCCTTAATAAAATCTGCTACAATTGTGTTTACAGCAGCTAATGCTTCGTCAATCTTTGACTTATCGCCGACACCTGCCATAGCTGAGTCAGGACGTCCGCCGCCCTTACCACCTGTAATGCCTGCTACAAGACCAACAATCTTACCTGCGTGAGCGCCCTTAGTAACAGCATCCTTACCTGCAACAACAACAATATTAGCCTTTTCACCATCAACACCAGCGATAACAGCTATCATATTATCGTTATTTGCCTTGATATCATCACCCATTTTTCTGATCATATCAGGCTTAATATCAGTAAGAGTTGCTGTAACAACATCAACACCGTTAACGTTTGTCTTGTTATCAAACATTGATTTTGACTTGATATTTGAGATTTCTGACTGTAATGCCTGCTTTTCCTTTTCAAGATTTCTTATATCGTTCATAACAGCTGTACACTTGTTTACAAGATCAGATACGTTATTGAGCTTTAATGCTTCTGAAGCCTTTGCAATTGTATTGATATTGTCATTTAAGAGTTCTAATACGCCTCTGCCAGTAACAGCTTCGATTCTTCTTACGCCTGAAGCTACTGAGCTTTCAGAAATAATCTTGAATAAACCGATTTTTGCTGTATTATCAAGGTGTGTACCACCACAGAATTCGATAGAAGCACAGTTTTCATTTTCACCCATTGTAACTACTCTTACAGTTGCACCATACTTTTCACCGAAAAGTGCCATAGCGCCAAGCTTCTGAGCTTCTTCAATAGGCATTTCCTTCATAGTGATGTTTAAAGCACTGAGAATGTAGTTGTTTACGAGGTTTTCGACCTGAACCTTTTCCTCTTCTGTCATTCCGCTGAAGTGCGAGAAGTCAAATCTGAGTCTTTCACCATCAACGAGCTGACCTGCCTGATGTACATGCTCGCCTAAAACGTTTCTGAGTGCAGCCTGCAGCAAGTGAGCACATGAATGGTTTCTCATTATGTCAAAACGTCTAGACTGGTCAACAATGAAGTCAGCATTTTCGCCTACCTTGATTGAACCTTCAAGTACTTTACACTTGTGTGAAATCTTACCAGCAACTGCCTTCTGTGTATCAATAACTTCAATTGTAGCATTAGCTGTCTTGATAATACCGCTGTCACCAACCTGACCACCGCTTTCAGCATAGAAAGGTGTCTGAGATGAAACAATATAGATCACACCCGTTGATGAATCTGCGCTATCGATGATATCTGTTTCTGTAGTAATAAAATCAATTGTTGTATTGATTGAAGTAGAATTATAGCCTACAAATTCAGTATGGAAGTTCTTATCAATCTTATGGAATACAGTTTCATCAGAACCCATATACTTTGAACCGCCTCTTGCAGTTCTTGCAGTTTCCTTCTGCTTTTCCAAAGCAGCCTTATAACCTGCTTCGTCATAAGTCATATTATTTTCTTCGAGGATTTCCCTTGTAAGATCAATCGGGAAACCGTAAGTATCAGAAAGCATAAAGCTATTTTCGCCTTCAAGAACTGTTTTGCCTTCTGCCTTCAATCTTTCGATATGCTGTGAAAGAATAGCAAGGCCTCTGTCAATTGTTTCGTTGAATGACTTTTCTTCACTTGTAAGAAGCTTTACAATGTAATCATACTTTTCTTCAAGCTCATTGTATTCATGCTTTGAGTTGTCTACAACCGTCTTTACAAGGTCTTTTAAGAATAAGCCCTTGATACCAAGCAAGATACCATGTCTTACAGCACGACGAAGAAGTCTTCTCATTACATAGCCTCTGCCCTCATTTGAAGGTAAAACGCCATCTGAAGCCATAAATGTAACTGAACGAATGTGGTCTGTAATAACTCTAACTGAAACATCTGTCTTATAGTCTTTACCATACTCACAGTTTGCTATCTGACAAACGTGATCGCGGATAGCTTTTACTGTATCAACATCAAAAATTGATGTAACATTCTGCATCATAGCAGCAAGTCTTTCAAGACCCATACCGGTATCAATATTCTTCTGCTTGAGTGGAGTGTATGTTCCGTCTTCGTGACGTTCAAACTGAGTGAATACAAGGTTCCAGAATTCCATGTATCTATCGCAATCACAGCCTACTCCGCAATCAGGCTTACCGCAACCATATTCTTCACCACGGTCAAAATAGATTTCAGAACAAGGACCGCAAGGGCCATCAATACCAGCTTCCCAGAAGTTATCTTCCTTACCCATTCTGTAGATCTTTTCCATTGGAAGGCCTACAACCTTGTGCCATATTTCTTCTGCTTCATCATCATCCTGATATACAGTTACAAAAAGTCTTTCTTCAGGTATTTCGAGTACAGTTGTTACAAACTCCCATGCCCACTTGATAGCATCTTCCTTGAAGTAATCACCAAATGAGAAGTTACCGAGCATTTCAAAAAATGTACCATGTCTTGCAGTAAAACCTACATTTTCAATATCACCTGTTC
>CALBJC010000120.1 GCA_937892655.1 uncultured Clostridia bacterium
AATCCTTGTTGTCAGCCATATAGAAAAGGATTCCGTATTCCTTTTCTTCGTATGATGCAAAACGCTTGGGGAAGTCGATCTCCTCCTGTTTTATTCCTTTTATGAAATCTGTTTCGTTCAGCTTATCTTTCGTTAAGGGTATATTTGCATTTATTTCTTTTACGATCTCAACAACGGTAATATGCCCGTCAACTAACATTTCGTAGATAGGGCGTTCGTTTGAAATATCAGCTTTGTTTTCCCAGTAGATTTCCGCAAGACGTAGATTTTCTTTTTTGTCAATCTGTCCGTCAAAGCACTTTGTAGCGTCGCCTGTGAAGCAATTTCCTTTCACCTCAAGTTTTACTATACAGTATGTAGGTCTGCCTATCTGAGCAAAGAATTTGCCCCAGTTTTCAGCTTCCTCAAAGGTTTTGGACACATACAGACAGCTCATCCGAGAGGGATATTGAGGGTATTTTTTCCGGCGGACTTCCTCTAATGCCAGTTCTCTTAATGCAACAGATGTGTGATGTTCCAGTTCGTCTGCATTATATCGGGTCGGGTCAGCGTAGATCGCGTCCACTATATCTAATTTTTCCTGTACTCTCTGATATACCCCGCTGTGATGCTCTTTATCAAATACGATTTCCTGACCAACATACATAGGTCTGTCTGTTACTACATGATATACATACATTTGTTCGTTATCTCCTTTATCTAAAAACAAAAAGCGTGCATTTCCACACAGAAATGCACGCTCAAAACGCAAATAAACTGATTACGCATTATTTTAAAATAATACGCACAGTTGCAGACAAGAGTTCATTTCTGTTAATATATAAGTTTTAGTTGTTGAATAAGTTGAGTAAGTATGCTTGAACATTTGTCTGCCTCCTTTTTGGAAAAATTATGTGCTAAGTATAACACTATGAAATATTTTTGTCAAGTACAATTTACAGATTTTTTCAAATGCTGTTAATTCTTAGTATGATAAATCTAAATTTATCTGAGTTATTATCATTATGTGTAAAACACGAACAGAGTTTTATTATGAAATATTTTTTATAAGGTTATTTTCAATCATTCAGAGCTTTGCGCTTGTAGCCTACGGTTAGCCTGACAGCTATATGGTTGAAGAGATGGAAGCTGTTGACAGAAAGCTTAAGTTATTCTCAATGCCATTTGCCGCTGTTTCACCTGACGGCACAGTATGGGGCGGATTAAAGAGAATTGAATACGCAATAACCCCTGACAGAGTAAAATTTGAGCCAGCCCTGCCTGGTATGGAAGAATAAATTTATCCCCTGCGATAAAAATATAAAGCGATATACATCGGATTATGTGAAAAGGCACACGGAAAATAGCCCCCGTGTGCCTGTATTTTATATAAGAATATAAAGCCCTGTAGCTGATTTTGAGTAATCCTCAGGCTGTAAAAGACTTTTATCCCAGCCATAGTAAAACAGTGAACTTGTCTGCTGAAAGAACATCTGCATATCCCAGTGAATAAAGTTGCTCATTAAATCCTTACGCACATAAGGCAAAAGCATTTTTTCAACGCCTTTTGCAACTTTATCGGCATATTCTTCAGCAATCGGCTTAATTTTTTCGCTTACAAGCTCACAGATTTGGTTGTAAATCTCACGTCTGAAAATCGGAAGCGAAACAATAAGCCTGTCATTTTCCTTTTTAAGCAAACCGTTCTTTATAAAATCTGCCGCCATAGCTTCCTCATGCACAGAAAGCTTTTTATCCGGATTTTCAGATAACGCCACAAGAAGTGAGATATTATTTCCGTCAACCCATCTGTCACGTCCTCTGAGCCAGTCAGTTTCATCCTCATTGTCGTTCGGAAACGGCTCAGATTCAAAATCATTTACAAATTGGATTTTTCCATATTCATGAGTAGTGAATTCCTGATGAAGATTTGACCAGCTGTGAACTCTCAGTTTTTCCCATATAGAATCATCAAAACTTTCGTCAGCAAGAGTATACTCCATAGTCATGCGGTATTCTCTTTCTACTTCATCCTTTATTCCTTTTTTCTTTGTATAATGATTCTTTCCGTGATTACCGAAAGCATAGCTTGCAATAACATACAAATGCCACATCAGATAATTATAGTCAAAATCATTTCCATAAAAATCAAGTGCCGTAATTTCATCCTTCAGACCTGCAAGGATATTATCGATTTTTTCTCCATAGCCATCATCGTGAAAAATATCGCAGGCTAAAATCTCCGCTTCAATATATCTCTGACGTGGGAAGATGCAGTGGTTTGCGATATACTTGCCCTTTGCGGGTGAAACAAGAAGGTTTGTACCTACCATTTTTTCAATGATTTCCTCAAGATAAAGAGGTGCTACTCCTATTTCATCTGCAATTTCATTTACCGTCTTTGCATCGCTTCGGCAGATAACCATAACCTGTGGACAGATTTTAGAGCTTTCCATAAGAAGGAATGGCTTTCTTGCACAATATCCTCCGAACCAGCTGACATCAGCTGGAGCGTATGCTGTTTTACCTATATTATTCATATTTTGAAACCTCTCTTTCAGATTTTTCTTTGCATCAAACAAACGTCGTTTTACAGTTCCCTCAGGAATGTCCAGTGCATCAGCAATTTGTCTGATAGTCTGCTCTTTGAGGTAAAAACGTATAATGATTTCACGATGAATCAAAGCAAGCCTTGATAGTGAGAAATTAAGCTGTGAGATATCCTCTGCGGCGATAATACTTTCAACAGGCTGTGGTATCTGCGCCGCCATACCGCCTGCGGTTTCAATGGGCAAGGTGGAATTGCGCTTGCTCATAATGTAATCTGCATACTTATTTCTTGCCATTCTCCAGTACCACGAATTAAAGCTTACAAACTCCTTATCGCTTGCAATAACACGAATAGCCTCGTAAAGAATATCCTGTGACAAATCCCTTGCGGCTTCGGTATCTGAAATTCGCTTTACGCAGAACAGATATGTTGCTTCAATTAGTTCATTTGTGATAAATTCATTCATAATTATTACCTCTTGCAAATCGATTTACGCCTATTAAGTCTGAAAATCTGAAAAAAGGTTCGGTGTTCTCATAAAAAATTTTTCTTTAGTTATTCTATATATAAACTATAACGTAAAAGAGGAGAATGTCAAGACCGATGCATTCAATTTACAGATTACTGTATAAAATACGCCGCTATGCTGTTTTGCATAGCGGCGTAGTCGTTATATTGCCTCATAAATACCGATAAATGAAAGGGTTGGTTCTTTTCTTGAATCGGTTATTCTTATTCTGAGTTTTTTGGTCTTTTGCGAATTTAAGTTTACTATTCTCTTATAGCCGATAACGGTATTTGAGTAAACCTCTTTGAACTTTTCATCTTCAAAAACATCTACTGCAAAGCTTTCAACTCGCTGACTGCATCTGATGTTTTCTTTTAAAACTATGTGACCGATGTTTACATTATCTTTCCATTCAAATACAATCTCAGCGGTATTGTTGCCGTTCTTTGCTTTATAGTATGTATCATAGCTGTCAGCTTTTGTATTTTCAATCTCAAAGCCTTGCTCACAGCTTTTTGCTGTTATCTTTGCCTTTGATGAAAGCTCTGTTTTGAAAATTTTTCTTATATACTCGCCTATTTCTTCAAGGCGCTTTACATCATTTTCGTGTAGAATACCGTCAGAAGTTGGCGGGATATTGAGCAAAAACGTAGCGTTTGCGCCTACCGAGTTATAATAAATATTTATCAGCTCATCAAAAGAACGCACCTTGTCATTCTCGCTTTTATGCCAGAACCACCCCGGGCGGATTGAGGCATTAACCTCTGCAGGATACCAGATAAGCTCTTTTTCATCCTTTAAAGCTTCACGGCTGCCGAGGTCTTCATCATTTGAAGAAACCTTGCGCTCACGGAACTCTGCGCTGTCTTCCTTCTGACTGTTTTCAGCGATAATCTCGCAATCTTTTGCTCTTTTTGGAACAACGCTCCATTCAGCTGCCCTTGTATGCCCCGCCTCATTACCGCACCAGCGGATATCAGGGCCGCATACGTTTATACACGCCATAGGCTGAAGCTCACGGATTTTAGCATAATACCTTTCAAAATCATAATACTGTTTTTTACCGTTTTCGCCCTCGCCGCAAGCGCCGTCAAACCAGACAGAGAATATTTCACCATAGTTTGTCAAAAGCTCTGTCAGCTGATTTATAAAAAAATCGTCATACTCTTTACCCTGACCGTAAAGCTTTGAGTTTCTGTCCCACGGGGAGAGATATACCCCAAAATTTATGCCATACGCTTTGCAGGCATCTGAAACCTCTTTTACTATATCGCCCTTGCCGTTTTTATATGGGCTGTACTCTACAGTATGCTTTGTAAATCGGCTCGGCCACAGACAAAAGCCATCGTGATGCTTGCAGGTTAAAATAAGTCCTTTCATACCAGCGTTTTTAATAGCTTTAACCCACTGAGTAGCATCAAGCCTTGTTGGATTGAAAATATCAGGGCTTTCTGTTCCATCGCCCCATTCTTTATCAGTAAAGGTATTTACAGTAAAATGAATAAAGCTGTAAAACTCTAAGCTCTCAAAAGCTATCTGACGCTCTGAGGGGGTTATCTGAATTAGTCTTTCGTCTAAGGTCAAGCGTATCACCTCTTGTAGTTGATACATTTATTATACCATCAAGTTATCACTTTTCAAAGCACAAAACTGACTTTTACAGATTTAAATTCTGTCTTAATACTGATGCACCCTTTTCAATAGAGGCTGTACCCGTTCTGCATATTTCCAAAATCGTATAATCACTCATAAGAGAGATAAAATCATCAAGCTTTTCGCTGTCCCCGATTATTCTGAAAACTATCGATTCTCTTGAATAATCGATAGTTTCAGCCTTAAAAGCCTCTGCGGCTGAATGGATCTCGGCTCTTGTCTGAGAATCGTTTTTCATCTTAATAAGCATAAGCTCACAGCTGAGAGAATTCTTTGGTGTAAGCTCTTTAATCGAGCATACGTCGGGCAGTTTATAAAGCTGATTTATAAGCTGCTGCTTGCCGTCCTCTTCACCATCAAAGCTAAATGTAATTCTTGAAAATTCTTCAGACTCTGTCTGGCTGGCAGAAATCGAGCTGATATTGAACTGTCTGCGACGAAACATACTGGTAAGACGATTTAAAACGCCGAACTGATTTCTTACGAGAACTGCTAATGTATATCTGTTCATTACTCAACCTCCAGCCTGGTTATAATATCATCCATACTGCCGCCCGGCGGTAGCATAGGCAAAACAAATTCATCCTTGTCAATAGCGCAGTCGATAACATAAGGGCCGTTATACTCAAACGCTTTTTTCAAAGCGAGGTCTAGCTCCTCAACGCTCTTTACCTTCTCTCCGTCAGCACCGAACGCCTTTGCAAGCGCTGAAAAATCGGTTTTGCGGTCAAGCACTGTATTTGAATAATGCTTGTTGTAAAAAAGAGTCTGCCACTGTCTTACCATACCTAAAACGCCATTGTTTATAATCAAGATGACAAGCGGTACATTATAGCTTACAGCTGTTGCAAGCTCCTGCAGGCACATACCAAAGCTACCGTCACCCGTTACAAGAACCGCTCTTTCTTTTGTACCGAATGCTGAGCCTATTGCCGCACCGATACCAAAGCCCATTGTACCAAGACCACCGCTTGAAACAAAGCGACGTGGAGTTTTAAAAGTAACATTCTGCGCTGACCACATCTGATGCTGACCTACATCGGTACAGACTGCTGTATTTTCACCAAGATATTTATTGAGCGTTAAAATCGCTCTGCGAGGGGTAAGACCATCTCTGTTATCAAGATAGCTATCTTCCTCTTCTTTTAACTTTTCAATCGTATCAGCCCACTGCGGCTTTTTATCCTCATTTACAAGCTCTGTAAGCCTTTTAAGAGTAAGTTTTACATCCCCTCTTAAACCGCATACTGCATTTACTGTTTTTGAAAGCTCTGAGCCGTCAACATCTATATGAATGATCTTTGCACCCGTTGCAAATTTCTGTCTATTGCCAGTTACTCTGTCGTTAAAACGAACACCTAAAGCTAAAATCAAATCTGATTTATGCATAGCCATTGATGACGCAAAATGCCCGTGCATACCCTGCATACCGAGAAAACGAGGATGGTCTGTAGGGATACCTGAAAGCCCCATTAATGAACAGCCTATTGGTGCGTCAATCTTCTCAGCGAGTGCGAGCATTTCAGCCTGAGCCTGAGCTGTAATAACACCGCCGCCAAAGTAGATATATGGTCTTTTTGCGTTATTTATATACTCTGCCGCCTCACAGATCCTCACTTCCTTTGCAGGCTGTGGGGCTTCTTTTTCAACAGGCTTTTGCGGAGTATATTCACACTTTGCTATCTGAACATCCTTTGGAACATCTATTAAGACTGGTCCCGGCCTGCCCGATTTTGCAAGAGTGAAAGCCTCTCTTATAGTATCAGCCAAATCATTTACATCGCCAACAAAATAGTTATGCTTTGTTATAGGCAGAGTAACACCCGTAATATCGATCTCCTGAAAGCTGTCAGAGCCTATCTGGGTAGTAGGAACGTTGCCGCAGATAGCAACAAGCGGGATAGAATCAAGATAAGCTGTTGCAATACCCGTTACAAGATTTGTAGCACCAGGGCCTGAGGTTGAGATAACAACGCCTACTCTGTCCGTTACTCTTGCATACCCGTCAGCCGCATGGGCAGCGCCCTGCTCGTGAGCTGTCAGGATATGGTTTATCTGATCCTTATGCATATAAAGGCTATCATATACATTTAAAATCTGTCCGCCTGGATAGCCAAAAACAGTATCACAGCCCTGCTCTATGAGGGTTTTAACAATTATATCAGCACCCGAAATAAGCATTTTATCAAACCTTTCTTTATCTTTTAGCTATAACCTCAATTTCAACCAACGCACCCTTTGGCAAAGCCTTTGCCGCAACACAGCTTCTTGCTGGCTTGCTCACAAAATACTGAGCGTAAACCTCATTGAATGCCGCAAAATCTGCCATATCATCCAAAAAGCATACTGTTTTTACAACGCTGTCAAAAGTAACGCCAGCTGCCTCTAAAACTGCCTTTAAGTTTTTACATACTCTGTGAGTCTGTTCTGTTATGCCGCCTTCTACCAACGCTGCGGTCTGTGGATCAAGGGCTATCTGACCTGATGTGAAAACAAAGTCACCACAGCACATAGCCTGTGAGTATGGGCCGATTGCCGCAGGGGCATTATCTGTATGGATTGGATTTATCATTTTAATTTCTCCTTTACTTTATAATCTTAAAGCCTTCTTTTCTCAGGGTCTGAGTAATAAGCTTTACATGTTCAAAATCTCTTGTTTCCATCTCTATTCTGAGATAACAGCCGTTTACGCTTTCGGTATTTCCCTTTTCGTAATGAACACCCGTTACGTTTGCACCGCAATCTGCGATGATTTTTGAAATCTCCTTAAGCTGACCGGGCTTGTCGATAAGCTCAATCAAAAGCGCTGATGAACGACCTGACTTCAAAAGGCCTCTGTCGATAACTCGTGAAAGGCTTGTAACATCGATGTTACCGCCTGAAACTACAGCTACAACCCTTTTGCCCTTTAAATCGAATTTATCAAACATAACTGCCGCTACAGCCGTAGCACCCGCACCCTCTGCAATCATCTTCTGCTTTTCGATAAGGGTTAATATTGCAGTTGAAACCTCATCATCGGTTACAAGAGCTATATCATCAACATACTCTTTTACAAACTCATAGGTATTGTCGCCAGGTCTTTTAACAGCGATACCGTCGGCAATAGTTGAAACAGCCGACAAGCTTTCAAGCTCACCGAATTTTACAGAGTTATACATACTAGGCGCACCTGCCGCCTGAACTCCGTAAACCTTGACAGACGGGCGTATCTGCTTTATCGTATACGCAATACCCGAGATAAGTCCGCCACCGCCTATCGGAACTACAACAGCATCGATATTATCAAGATCATTTAAAATTTCAAGGGCGATAGTACCCTGACCTGCGATAACATTTTCATCATCAAACGGATGAACAAAGGTATAGCCCTCGCTCTCTTTGAGCTCAAGCGCCTTCTGATACGCATCGTCATAACAGCCCTCAACTAAGCATACATCAGCGCCATAACCCTTTGTAGCCTCAACCTTTGAAATAGGCGCATTATCGGGCAGACAGATAAGCGACTTTATACCGTTTTTGGTAGCGGCCAGAGCAACGCCTTGAGCGTGATTACCAGCAGAGCAAGCTATAACGCCACGGCTTTTTTCTTCATCAGAGAGCATTGCGATTTTATACGCTGAGCCTCTCACCTTAAATGAGCCTGTAATCTGCAGATTTTCAGGCTTTAGATAAAGCTCGCAGAAATCTGCAACACCATACGCACGCACCAGCTTTGTTTCACGGATAATGCTTTTTAACACCGTCTGAGCATTAAAAACCTTGTCAAGAGTAAGCATTTTGTTTTTCCACCTTTCATTTTTGCTTTGAGGCATAAAAAACCGCCTCAAAGCTTAAGATTTGCTTTGAGACGGGTGAAAACCAAGTTACACTCGCGGTACCACTCAAATTGCAGATATACTCTGCCACTCTTCGAGGTCAGAAAACCTCTATGCATTAACGCAGCATTCACGAAAGACATCTACTCAGCACTCAGCTTTTGGGGTCTTCAGCTCGGAAGGGATAAAAATACTATACCTCTTTATCGGGCTTTCACCTTGCCCCGACTCTCTGTGAAAATTGGTTATAGCTTTCGTCTTCGTCATAGCTTTTAGTTATATTCACTTTCCAATTAGATATTATCACAACGCATTTTCGCTGTCAATACGATTTTTTGAGTTTTCTGAAATTTCTTGACTTATTATAATTTTAAGTTATAATGGATATAAACAAAATGTGAGGTATGATTAAATGAAGCCTATAAAGAACAGATTTTTATTTTACCTTTTGTCTTTTAGTTGGGGATTACCGCTGACGCTTTTTGGATGTTTAGTAGCACTATTTTTGATACTTATCGGAAAAAGTCCAAAAAAGCACGGCTACTGCTACTATTTTGAAATCAAAAAAGGCTGGGGCGGGCTTGAGATGGGCGTTTTCTTTTTAGCAAACGAAAGCCCGACAAGTTCTCTTTTAAATCACGAGCTTGGTCACGCTATGCAAAACTGTTATTTTGGATTTTTTATGCCCTTCATTGTATGTATCCCGTCGGCTGTGCGCTACTGGGTAAGGCGTAAAAAGGGTTTAAAAAAACGTGGCAGCAACAGAAAAGAATATGACAGCGTATGGTTTGAGGGTACTGCTACAAGGCTTGGTAATGAATTTATGGAATGGTTTGATAACAAATGATTATTTTGATAAACGGCGCTACTCATTCGGGTAAAAAGCTTTTAGCGCAGAAGCTTTTAGAAAAATACAAATACCCATACCTTTCGATCGATCACTTGAAAATGGGGCTTATAAGAAGCGGTAATACTACGCTCACCCCTTGTGATGATGATAAGCTTTTGCCATTTCTCTGGAATATAGTAAAGGAAATTATAAAAACAGCTATTGAAAACAATCAGAATCTGATTGTTGAGGGGGCGTATATTCCCTTTGATTTCAAGGATAGCTTTAGTAAGGAATACCTTGAACATATAAAATATATATGCATTGTTTTTTCAGAAAACTATATAAATGAAAATTTCGATGAGATTATCAAAAACCGTAGTGTTATTGAAAACAGACTTTATGAAAATGAGCTTACAAAAGAGTTTCTGATAGATGAGCATAAAAGCTTTCTTTACGGCTGTAAAAAGTATTCTCTTGATTACATTTTAGTTGATGAAAATTATGATGTTACTTATGAAATATAAAAAGGCACGTTTTAAAACGTGCCTTTTTTCATTACTTGTTAAATCCGTTTGGATGATTCTTGTGCCAGTTCCATGCTGAAGCGATAATTGTTTCTAAGCTGTCAAGCTGTGGATTCCAGCCAAGTATTGTTTTAGCCTTGTCACTTGATGCGATAAGCTGAGCAGGGTCGCCCGCACGGCGTGGGGTTACCTTTGCAGGAATCGGGTGACCTGTTACCTTTCTTGCAACCTCGATTACGCCGTCGGCGGCAAGATGCTTCAGCATCCTCGTGATCACCTCACGGGCTGTTCCGAGGTGTCGAGCGATCATTTCG
>CALBJC010000121.1 GCA_937892655.1 uncultured Clostridia bacterium
CTTGACCTTTCGGTGCTGTACGCGTCATGTCTTGAGGCTGTGGGGCTCAATCCACTTATAATTTTCACCGACGGACACGCCTTCTGCGGCTGCTGGCTTGAAAATCAGACATTCCCTGAAAGCGTTATTTACGATAAATTCCCTATCACAAAGCGTGCTGTCGAGGGCATCAACGAGATTTGTCTTGTTGAATGCACCTGTATGTGCGCTAAAGAGGATGTAGATTTTGATACAGCTTCAAAGAAGGCGTTTGAAAAGCTCAGGGATTGTGAGGATTTTGAGCTTGCTATTGATATTGCCCGCTGCAGAAGCTCAAAAATTCTGCCTCTGCCTTTGAGAATAAATGAAAACGGCGTATTCAAGGCGGCTGATTACGGTAAAACTTCAAAGGATGCTTTATCAGCACCAAAGGAGATTTCAGCTATTACCGAAAGTGCTCTTGCTGATGAAGAAATCACAAAGCAGGTTATCTGGGAAAGAAAGCTTTTGGATTTAAATCTGAGAAATCCACTTTTAAATTTCAGAGCATCAGGCTGTGCTGTTCAGCTCTTAACACCTGATCTTTCGCTTTTAGAAAACAAGGTGACAGATGGTAAGAGCTTTAAGCTTTTGGCAAGACCTGATGAGGTTACAATCAATAATCCTGACGCTAAGATTTTTGATGTAAAGGATCAACGCGATGTTTTAGACGCTATCGCGCAGAGAGAATTTGAAAACGAGCGTTTGAGAACCTTCTTTACTGAAACTGAGCTTGAGAAAAATCTCAAGAAGCTGCACAGAACAGCAAAGGTTTCTATTGAAGAAAACGGTGCTAACACTCTTTATATGGCAATAGGCTTTTTAAAATGGTATGAATCTGACAAGAGTGAAAAAGCAAGGCTTGCGCCACTCGTTTTGTTACCTGTTGATATCACAAGAAAGCTTGTTGACAAGACATATACTGTAAAAATGCGTGATGAAGACGCGCAGATAAATATAACCTTACTTGAAATGCTAAGGCAGGATTTTGGTATCAGCATCAAAGGATTAAATCCTCCACCTATGGACGAAAGCGGAGTAGATTTACCTCTCATTTTCTCAACTATCCGTCAGGCTGTAATGTCAAAGGCAAGATGGGAAATTGAAGAATATGCCTTTATCGGTCAGTTTTCATTCTCACGCTTTATTATGTGGAATGACATAAAGAATCGTTCTGAGGAACTCAGACAGAACAAGACTGTTGCTTCATTGATTTCAGGTAAGCTCGAATGGGATACTCCTGACCTTTCAATGTCAACAGAGGAGATAGACTCAGAGCTTCGCCCTTCAGATATGGCGATACCTATGAGCGTTGACTCATCACAGCTTGCCGCTGTATTTCAGGCGGCAAAGGGTGAGAGCTTTGTTTTACACGGCCCTCCTGGTACAGGCAAATCGCAGACTATCACAAATATGATAGCTAACGCTTTGTATCAGGGTAAAACCGTATTGTTTGTAGCTGAAAAAATGGCAGCGTTAGAGGTAGTTCAAAAGCGTTTATCAAAGCTTTCTCTCTCCCCTTTCAGCCTTGAAATTCACTCAAACAAGGCGCAGAAGCGTGCCGTTTTAAAGCAGCTTGAAAATACTCTCAATACAGCTCACGTTAAAAGCCCTGAGGAGCATACCGCAACAGCGCAAAAGCTTTTTGAAACAAGAAAGGCTCTAAACGATGTAATGCTCTCTCTGCACAAAGAGCAGAGCCATTCGATGAGCTTGTTTGAGATCATCTCCCGCTATGAGCAGTTAAAGGAGTTTGACGGAAATCTTACTATTGACCGTGAGCTTACTCATTGCACAGCCGAAGAATTTGACGCAATGTGTGAGGCGGTGCATAACGCGGCAGTTTGTGCGCAAAGCTTTGGCGATATCAGCAATACTTCACTTTCATGCTACAAGAATAAGAATTATTCGTTTGAAACAAGAGATAGTTTCAGCACACTTGCTAAAGAATACGAAGATGTTGTAGAGAGCCTTTCAGGCGCAATAAAACGCTTGAATGAAAAATTCGGATATAGTGCTATAAGATATGAAGACATAAAAATAATTGCTCAGAGCGCAAAGACTGCATACTCTTCAAACGCTCTTATAACACCTGTTGTTGTAGCGCCTCAGTTTGATACGCTAAAGCCGCAGGTAGATAAGCTGATTGAAGATGTAAATGCGCTTTCTTCACTGAAGGCTACTCTTGATAAGGAGTTTGACAGCGCTGTTTACAGCTTTGATGTACAGAAGGCATATCTTGAATACAAGAGTGCTTTACAAAAATGGGCTATCCCTCGTGCGCTGGGCGTTTCAAAGTCAGTCAAAGGCTTGAAGCTTTATGCAAAATCAGTAGAAATTACAAAAACAAACATAACCGAATACTACGACAAGCTGATAAATTATCAGAATTTATCAAATACTGTAAAAAATGCGGATATGAGTATTACTGCACTTTTGGCAGGCGTATGGGCAGGTCAGCAGACAAATGTTTCACTTCTAAACAGCGCATACTCTGCAAGCGTTTTGTTAAGAGAAGATCTATCAAAGCTTTCAGGAGATTTAATGCAGAAAAGCGCTATACTTTCAGCTATCTGCTCACTCTCTGCAAACAAGTCGGGCGATGACGCTGTGGTTTTAGTAACGCTTAGTGGCGCCTTTGATAAGCTTTGCGCTACAGAAGAAAAGCTCAGGGCATTATCTGTTGATCTTGATATGCTTCACAACGCTGATAATTTTGTAGAAAATGCGACCGCTATCTCACAAGGCTGGCAGAATGAGGTTTCACTCTTAAGAGAATGGACTGCATTTTATGTTTCAACCTCAAATCTCAATGCAAATGGGCTTGTTGAGGTTACAAGAAAGCTTCTGTCAGGCGAGCTTTTACCACAGGACGCTTCAGATGCGTTTATCTGTGCTTTCTGTAAAACAGCTGCGGGAGATGTTATTTCATCAACCCCTGCATTATCGGCATTTACAGGCGATTCATTTGACGACACTATTTCAAAATACAACGATATTATAGCTGAATATGAAAGACTCACAATTCAGGAGCTTGTAGCTAAGCTCTCTGCAAACATTCCTTCAGCATCTGCAGGCTTTGCAGCTTCATCTGAGGTTGCAATACTTCAGAAGGCTATCAAGAGCGGCGGCAGAATGCTGCCGATAAGAAAGCTGTTTGACAGTATTCCGAACCTTCTGAGAAAAATCTGCCCTTGTATGCTGATGAGCCCTATTTCAGTTGCACAGTATATTGACCCTACATTTCCGAAATTTGACCTTGTTATCTTCGACGAGGCTTCTCAGATGCCTACATGCGAGGCTGTAGGCTCAATAGCAAGAGGCGAAAATGTAATTATAGTTGGTGACCCTAAGCAGTTACCGCCTACCTCATTCTTTATGACAAATCATTTTGATGAGGAAAACAGCGATAAGGAAGACCTAGAGAGCGTTCTTGATGACTGCTTGGCGCTTATGATGCCATCACGTCATCTGTTATGGCACTACCGTTCAAGACACGAAAGCCTTATCGCATATTCAAACTCTGCATTCTATGAAAATAAGCTTTTAACATTCCCATCACCTGATGACCTTATTTCAAATGTATCAATGGTAATGTGTGAGGGCTACTATGACAGAAGCTCAACAAAGCAGAATAAGAATGAAGCTCAGGCTGTAGTAAATGAAATTATAAGACGTCTGCGCGATGAAGAACTGAGAAAGCAAAGTATTGGCGTTGTAACCTTCTCTATTGTTCAGCAGCATCTTATTGATGATATGCTGACAGACGCACTTGCCGCTGACCCTGAGCTTGAAGCGCTCGCTGATTCAATGTATGAACCTATATTTATCAAAAACCTTGAAAATGTTCAGGGTGATGAGCGAGATGTTATTTTATTCTCAGTAGGCTATGGTCCTGATAAGAATGGTAAGGTTTCAATGAACTTTGGCCCTATCAACAAGGATGGCGGCTGGAGAAGATTAAACGTTGCTATAACCCGTTCAAGAAAACAGATGATCGTTTTCTCAACAATCAGACCTGAACAGATCGACCTTTCACGAACAGCATCTGAAGGCGTTGCAGGGCTTAAGGGCTTTTTGGAATTTGCCGCACGAGGAAAGAGTGCGCTTAACTTACCAGCGCCTAAGGCCGTTTCGCAGAATGATAAGTTTATTGAGCTTATTGCAAAGGAAATTGAAACACTCGGATACAAGACAAAATGCAATATAGGTACATCTGAATACAGAATTGATATCGGTATTGTTAATCCTGATAATGAGGGCACATATATCTTAGGTATTATGTGTGACTCTAAGGATCACGTTTTAGCTTCAACTGCGCGAGACAGACATATTCTTCAGCCTAGTGTTTTAAGAGGTCTTGGCTGGAATATCCTTCACATCTATTCACTTGACTGGCTTGATGACAAGCAGAAGGTTTTAGCTAAGATTTCTAAAGCTATTACAGATGCTATAGAAAATAAAAATCAGATTGTAGAAGAAAAAAAGGCTGAACCGATTGTTTTTGAAACCATAAAGGAAAGCAAGGTTGAGTATAAATTTACCGAGTATAAGGAGTATGAGCCTAAGAATTTGGGTACTTCTGAGGATTTTCATAAGGATGGTGCACAGAAGAAAATAGTTTCAATCTTAGAAAAGACTATTGAAAAAGAAGCACCAATTTCTCAGAAGCTTTTATTCAAGAGAGTATTATCAGCTTACGGTATGACAAGAGGCGGCAGTAAGGTAAACGAAGCAATAACCTCAGCGCTTGGCAGTCTGCCTGTTATGGTGACAAGCTCAACATACAACACTTTCTATTGGAAGCAGGGTCAGATGCCTGGTGAATATACAGATTTCAGAGTTCCTTCAGAAGATGGCGAAAAGCGTTCATTTGAAGATATTGCTCCTCAGGAAATTTCAAACTGCATAGAGTTTTTACTCAAAGCTCAGTATGGTATGACAAGACAGGATCTTATAAGAGAGGTTGCAAAAATCTTCGGTTATTCAAGAACAAGCGCCAATATTGACTCAATTGTTGAAGATGGTATAACAAGTGCATTGTTCAAAGGTTTTGCAAAGGAAGAAAACGGCAAAATCGTATATGTAGCAAAATAATAAAAAAGAGCTTTGCAGATTTTGGCAAAGCTCTTTTATTCTTTTTTGATAGCTTTGTAGCAGCTTAGATTTATATAGCCTTCTAAGAAAAGTTTTTTCACATAGTAACGAAATATTGACGGAGTTATCCCTGAAAATATCAAATCAGCTGAATCATCCTGTGTCTTTAAGTACATTTGTCTTTTTTCTTTATCAAAAGTCAGGGAGATAATTTTACACACAGCAAGATTATCATTTTCATCAGTATACATAGCTCTCATATTTCTCACCTCATTTTAAGCATTTGCAGATTTCGTTTTTATATGCTCAAAAAATGCTGTCAAATAATTGATTTTAATTTCATTTTGAGTTATAATTTTTCTGGAGGGATAAAAATGGCTGAAATGATAAAGACAAATGCCATGCGCATATTAGAGAGCGCTGGCATTTCATATACACCACATACCTATCAATCAGATGATGGACTTATTGACGGAGTTTCTGTTGCAAACAAGCTAGGAATTGAGGTTGAGCAGGTTTTCAAAACGCTTGTTACTGTTGCAAAATCGGGTAGCTATTATGTATTTGATATTCCCGTAAACGCAGAGCTTAATCTCAAAAAGGCCGCAGCTGCTGTTGGCGAAAAATCAGTAGAGATGATAGCTGTTAAGGATATAAACAAGGTTACAGGCTACATAAGAGGCGGTTGCAGTCCGATAGGCATGAAAAAAGAGTATAAAACAGTTATTGATGAAACTGCTATACTCTTTGATACGATATGCATAAGTGCCGGTAAAATCGGTTATCAGGTTGAGCTTAACCCTGAAGATTTAGCAAGACTTGTAAACGCTGAGTTTGTTGATATAACAATGTAAAAAACGCAGATAAGGAGGATTACTAATGAATAAAATACATAAACTGGATTTGATTTTTCTGATTGGCATTGGACTTATAGCAATAGTAAGTGCGCTCATCGATGTTTTTTATACCGTTGTTTTCCCTGTGTATTCTTGTGCAAGTGTATATTGTGTGTCTTATCCACTGTTGATAATACTACTCATTTATTCTTCGCTTAAATATAAAGATGAAGACGCACAAGATAAGCCACAGTATGTAAATGGGTTTATGTTTTTACTTCTACCGTTTTTACATATTGCGTTTATAATTGTCGGATTTA
The DNA here is from genome assembly GCA_937892655.1 of uncultured Clostridia bacterium. Taxonomy (GTDB): domain Bacteria; phylum Bacillota; class Clostridia; order Oscillospirales; family Ruminococcaceae; genus CALBJC01. The sequence goes on from CALBJC010000121.1 coordinate 6,272, forward strand.
TTATAGGTATTGGGTTGAAAAAATTATTTTAGCTATACTTTTACATAGAACAGAAATGCTAAGGCTCAAAAACAGTTTTTGCAGAATATCAAAAAAGAAAACCTCTCACTTTTTCTCAAAGTGAGAGGTATTTTATTTTTGTTATCTGATTTCCATAAATCTCTTGAGGTCTGTTGGGTCAAGACACTTTTCCACAGCAGTTTCCATAGAGATAACTCTTTCCTTTACAAGACGAGCCAGATCCTGGTCAAACGCCTGCATGCCGAAGTTCTTACCTGTCTGGATAGCTGACTGGATAAGGTGAACCTTATCGTCACGGATCATTGCTGAGATAGCATCAGTACAGTTTAAGATTTCACAAGCAACTGTTCTGCCCTGACCGTTTACCATAGGACAAAGAGTCTGAGTACAGATACCAACAAGTACAGATGCAAGCTGTGAACGAATCTGCTTCTGCTGGTGGCCCGGGAATACGTCGATGATACGGTCGATTGTTGAAGCCGCATCAGTTGTATGAAGTGTTGATAAGACCAAGTGACCAGTTTCAGCGGCTGTTACAGCAGCGGAAATTGTCTCAAGGTCACGCATTTCACCTACGAGGATTACGTCAGGGTCCTCACGAAGAGCAGCACGGAGCGCAAGTGAGAAGTCAGGAACATCACGACCTACTTCTCTCTGGTTTACCATACACTTTTTATGGTGGTGAACATATTCGATAGGGTCTTCAACTGTGATAATATGTGAAGAACGGTTAAGGTTGATATGGTTGATCATAGCAGCCAGAGTTGTTGACTTACCTGAACCAGTAGGACCAGTTACAAGGATAAGGCCACGAGGACGCATAGCAAAATCAGCTAAAACTGATGGAAGCTTGAGCTCCTGCAATGTAGGGATATCATTTCTCAAAAGACGGATAGCAATAGCTGTTGCACCCATCTGACGATAGATGTTTACACGGTGTCTGAAACCTCTTTCAGTAACGTATGTAAAGTCAGTATCCTCAAATCTTCTTACCTGAGCCATAAGACGCTCATCACACATACTCTCACAGATAGCGATAATCTGTGGGTCTGTCATTTCAGGATATGTAGCAAGCTTTCTGAGCTGACCTGACTGTCTAACGATTGGCGGAACGCCTACTGTAAAATGCAAGTCAGAACAACCAAGTGCTCTGGTTTCATCAAGAATTTTATCAATCAAAATCATATATTAAATCTCCTTAGTCCGTTATTTTAAACTGCGTATGTTACACGAATGAGCTCTTCCATTGAAGTATTACCTGCCTGAACAAGCTCTGATACGTTATCACGAAGAAGCTTTGTACCTGTCTTCTTAGCCATCGCAGCGATTTCATCGGTCTTTGCATTTCTACCGATGATAGCTGACATTTCAGGAGTACAGAGTAAGATTTCGTGAATAGCAGTTCTGCCCTTATAACCATTCTGACACTTTTCACAGCCTACAGCATCGTAGATTGTAATTGAATGATCAATACCCATAAGCTCATTTTCTTCAGGGAGTGACATTCTAGGCTTCTTACAGAATGGACAAATCTTTTTAACAAGACGCTGAGCAACAATACCGATAAGTGATGATGCGAGCATATATGGCTGAATACCCATATCTACCAGACGGGAAATTGTTGAAGCAGAGTCATTTGTATGGAGTGTTGACAATACCAAGTGACCGGTGATAGCAGCACGAATAGCGATTTCAGCTGTTTCCTGGTCACGCATTTCACCGATCATAACGATATCAGGGTCCTGACGGAGAATAGAACGAAGAGCAGCCGCGAATGTCATACCTGCCTTAGCGTTTGTCTGACACTGGTTAACACCTTCGATGTTCTTTTCTACAGGGTCTTCTACTGTTACTACGTTTACGTGAGGCTTAGCAATTTCACCGAGAGCCGCATAAAGAGTTGTTGACTTACCAGAACCTGTAGGGCCAGTTACAAGTACAACGCCCTGAGGAACCTTGAGCATTGCTGAGAATCTTTCGTAGTTGTACTGAGTCATACCAAGGTCAGTAATCTTTCTTACACCTACATCACCAGTTGCAAGAATACGGATAACTATCTTTTCACCGTATACCATAGGAAGTGAGGATACACGAAGGTCAAGACGCAAGCCGTCAACTTCCTGAGAGAAACGTCCGTCCTGAGGGATACGCTTTTCAGCGATATTCATACCTGAGATGAGCTTGTATCTTGTAACAAGCGCTGTATGCATCGCATTTGTAAGCTCCATAAGCTCCATAAGGTCACCGTTACAACGGATACGAACTCTTGTGAATGTTTTGAATGGCTCGATATGAATGTCGGTAGCTTCAGCTCTGTGTGAGTTTTCGATGATTGTTGTAGCAAGCTTAACGATAGGAGCATCAGCAATTCTTTCCTGACCTACTTCTTCACCTGATGCTGCATCTGCCTCATACTGAGTTGTAGCATCGTCGATAACGCTGTCGATGTTAGACATAGAGTAGCATTTACCGATAGCCTTTAAAAGCTGTTCTTTTGTTGCAAGAACAGGAGTTACATCCATACCTGAAATAACCTTGATATCTTCAAAAATATAGAAGTTAACAGGGTCATTAGTAGCAACCATAAGCTTCTTGCCCTGGATACCGATAGCGATAACGGTATACTTCTTTGCAATAGCTTCAGGAATTTTCATAATTACTTCAGTATCAAGCTTCTGCTGAGTAAGGTCAACAAACGGAACCTGCAATCTTTCAGCAAGACACTGAGCAAATTTTACATCAGAAATGTAACCCATTTCGGTGATGATTTCACCAAAAAGCTTACCTCTTTCTGTCTTTTTTCTTTCGAGTACCTCATTGAGCTGTTCACGGGTAATAAGGCCTTTCTCAACAAGATATTCACCTATAGGTCCGTTCTTCATTTCTTACCAGTCCTTTCGCCTGAAAATATATTTTCACTTGTATAATCTTAAATAATATGTTACAATGTATATATAATTTAAACAATCAGAGGAGGAATCCTGAAATGGATTGGCAACTAATTGTAATATACATTGGTATATTCTTGTACGGAATTGTTGTTGGCAGTTTTTTAAATGTCTGCATTTACCGACTGCCTAAAGAAGAATCTCTTATAACTAATGGTTCACACTGTATGACCTGCGGAGCAAAAATCAAAAAGTATGACCTGATACCTGTATTTTCTTGGCTGATTCTTCGCGGTAAATGTCGTAACTGTAAAGCACCTATCGCCTGGAGATATCCTTTTGTTGAAGCACTCAACGGTATTTTATGGTGCCTGTGTTTCTGGAGATTCGGTTTTTACTGGCATACACTCTTTGTTATGCTCTTATTCTCAGCTTTGGTAGTTGTTTTCTTTATGGATTTAGATACCCAGCTTATAAGCAACTACGTTGTAATCTTTATAGCACTTTTGGCTATCGGTGATTATTTTGTATGGGATGTAGTTTCAATCCCTCAGCGTTTAATTGGCGCTGTTGTAATCTCTGTTCCATTCCTTATTATAAATCTTCTTTCAAAAGGAAGAGCAATGGGAATGGGAGATGTTTACCTGATGATTGCAGGCGGTTTATTCTTAGGAACAAAGGCAACGCTCGTTGCAGGCTTTATCGGAATTTTCCTCGCTGCAATATTCGGAATGATCAATAAATATGTAAAGGGCGAAAGCAAATTCGCATTTGGTCCTTACCTTTCACTTGGTATTGCAATCGCAGCGTTTTATGGCACCAAGATTGCAGATATGTATCTTGAATTCTCAGGACTTGCATAATAAATAAAAAAATTAAAACACTCAACAACCTGACTGATTTTTCAGTCAGGTTGTTTTTGTGTTAAAATCATTTAATTAAGGCATTGCGTAGAAAATATAGGTGTATCTAGTAGTATCACCATTGTCAACCTTTGGGAAAAGTGTGTAATTTGGAGAGTTGACAAAGTCGTAATACTTTACTTTCTTTGTAATATCATTTCTGATGTTAAGACTCTCGATTGTGATTTCTGTTTCAAACTTACTATCTGTATCTTTAATATAATCGCCTGTTACACTCTTTTTTGCAGGGTAAGCCGCGATGTCAATCTTTAGACCTGTTTCATAAGGTTCTACATCAAAGTGATAATAGTAGTCACCATATATGCCTTCACCAAGAATTACGCCGCAATTTACATTAACGCCAGATAAGCCCATTGCTGAACGGAGTATTCTGCCTGTGCAATTCTTTCTGTAAGCAGCAGTACCTGAAGGAGCCAGAACTCTGTTATTATCAAGAATAAAGTAATGTGTATACTTTGTACCTGCAAGAGAGTCGGCATTTGTTACAGGAGAACCTTCGTAGCCTTCCAACACAAGAATGTCTGTTGCATATCTGAGATTGCCAGTAAGATAATCACTGATTGCTGATGTCGCACTATGTAAGTTTGTATACTCACCTGTATCACGATAGTTATCAGATGCAGGCTTCATAAATGCAAATGCGCCAGTCATCAGAATACCTAAAGCGATAGTAGCTACCATAAGCTCTACAAGCGTAAAACCTGAAGCATTTGAGGAACGCTTTTTAAAAATACTAAATAATCTTTTCATAAAGCTCCTCCTTATTCATATTCAACTATAAGGGTCTTATTGCCCTCATCATCAACGCCGTTAGATACCCAGATGATACCCTTAATGAGTTCAGGATTTTCGAGAGTTGATACCGGAAGTGTTACCACTACGTTTTCTCCTGAATACACCTCAAGAGTAATCCAATCCATTGCTGCATCAGGTGTACCGAGCTTAGATTTAAGATCATCTATTATATCAGAATAGTCAAACCAATAAGCTATATTGGCATCTGCAGGAACTGCGGTAAATCCCTGCGAAGAAACGGCTGAATTAATTATATTTTCCTGGTCAACAGTTGAAACGTCACCTGTAAGCCATGTAATGTGACTACCAAAATGGTCTGAAAACTCAATATTCTTTGATGTTTCTTCTACATTTTTGAATATTACCTTAAAAATACCCTTTTCAACGCTTGTTTCCTTAGGCATGAAATACTTAAACTGTGTAGGGTCATCCATAACTGTACCTTCATCAGTATCATATCTGTGATAGCCTAAATGAACATCTGTTGTTGTTGAGTTTGTTGATGGCTTAAAAACCATGTCTGCGATGATAACGGATGGAGTCTGAGTTGCATTATCAGTCTGATGTAATTCAACGTCATTTTCCTGATTATCAATTTCCATATTCCAACGCTGAGTATCAGCATTGATTTTAATAGCAGCTGAGGTTGTAGTGATAAACATAGTGCCGATTATTGCAAATAATGCCATTGAAACGATGATTTCAACAAGCGTTAAACCGTCAGAATTCTTTTTGAAGCGACGATTTTTAAATCTTAGCTTATTCATCTTACTACCTCCTTAACTCTTTTTGTATACTACCTTCATATTTTCGCCCATGATAGTAGCATCTGTAATACCAAGGAATGGGCTATCCTTTGGCTTAACATAAGCAAAGCCTGTGTTGTTACCAGCTGATACGCCACCGTAAATACCCGAACCGATATGGAACATAGACATTGAAGCTTCTTCACGGTCTGGCTTTACAACGTCAAAGCTAATACCGTTTGTATATGAAACTGTAGCATTTGGTGCTAAAAGAGCACCTTCAATTGTACACTGGTTGCTGAAGTTAAGCTTTGCATCTGACATTACTACATAATAGATTGTTGATGCTTCAGGTGTATAGTAGTCAGTACCGTCAGGAAGATCTGAGAAGTTGATAGCCTTTCCACCCTTGTATGCTTCATATGTAGCACGATGCATAATTATCGCATTATCAAATCCAACGCTAATTGTTTTCGCATCATCTGAAATCTTATATGGCTTTGTTCCTGATGTAGCCTCTTCAAAGTAATCAGGATCACCTACAATGAAGTAAACCATATATTTATCTGAATTATTTTCAACCAAAATGTTTTGAGGTGATGCCGAACCACTTGGAACATATACAAACAAATCAGATAATGCAGTTGAATCAAGTTTTATGAGAATATTTGATTTTCTGTTTCCCTGAAGCTTTCCAATATTGAAGCTTTCGTTAATAATTATAAAATTCTTGCCATCTATTAACTCAAATTCAGAATTTGCATACTTTGTATCTGTATTTATCTGAACATCCTTTGCGCTGATTATTGCAGCAGCATTTGCATCAATAATCTGTTCTGAAAGCTGTTCATTTACATAAGCGAATACTGACTCTCTATCCTTGAGAGTTGGAACATTCTCTCTGAGAGTGCCTGTTTTTGTAAAGTCAGGGAACTCTCTGTCATGATTAATGTTTGAAACAGTTGACTTATCAGCTGTAATTCTGTCAGAAATTGTACCTGTTGCTCTGATTACAAGGTTTGTATATTCCTTCTGATTGCCTGTGTAAACAACATCGCCTGCAACATTGAGGTATCTCTTTACAGCATTACCTGCAGCATCTGTTGCTGCTGTGAATGTTACCTTTTCAAAGTTCATAGCAACACCCTTGTCGTAAACATTGATGTTACCACCGATTATAGAATCATTAGCACCTGTAAGTAAAATTGCACCGCCTGACATTGCCGCTACACCCTTACCAGCTACGTAGATATTGCCGTAGCTATAAGCATCTGTCATATCAGAGTCATATGTTCTGATTGCTGCGCTTTCAATCTTGAGCTGACCTTCAATATAAACATTACCATATACAGTAAGAGTAGCAGAGTTTGAAATAGAAACGTTACCCTCATAACCGTTACCAGCATAAACATAAAGGTCGCCATTGATCGTCATGCTGTTTGTAATGCTGAGTTCATTACAATAAACATCAACATAACCGCTTTTTGTATTATTTGTGTAGTAACCAACATACATTGCGCCACCGGTCTGAGTGATTCTACCGCGGACATCAATGTAATCGCCCTTGTTTGTTTTGTCATTGTTGATTGGATTAGCAGTGTAGAAATGAATAGGGTTTAAGTTAGTATAGTTACCGTTGATTACGAAACCACCGTCAGTAAGATTAACTTCTGTACCAGATGTTTTTGTTGTAACATCACCATCATTGTAAAGAGCACCCAAAAGCTTCATACTGTTATCCATTACAAAGTTTGAATTAGTGTTCTTTGTCCACGCTGTGATATCACCAAGTACGTTTGCATTATTTGTCAATTTCGCATTACCACTTGTTTTGATAGCACTATCAAATAAGCCTTCAAAGCCGCCTTCGCCCTTGATAAGATATGCACAGAGTGACTGGGTTGTTTCATTATCGCCGCTACCGTATACCGCTTCTGATTCGATAACAATTGTTCCGCCTGACTCGTAGCGCACAGAAATTGTATATGTACCAAGTCCAGGAATTTCAACCGGATCAGAATCAAGAGTACCTGTTCCGTATGAAGGAATCTGGTTTTTAAAATCAATGGCCATTGCCTGATTTTCCGGAGCAGATAAATAATCTACTATTGTTTCAAGACCCGAACGGGCTGTATAGAACGCCTGTCTGTTGTAGTAGTTTTTAGTAGTCTGGTAGTGGGCCTGAGCAACGAATGAGATGGTTGCAAGCATAAGGATAGATACGATAGTTAAAACTGTCATAACTGTCAGCAATGCTGCACCCTGCTCATTACGTGAAATTTTATTGCGAATATTACGCAAATTTTTCATCAGAGCTTACCTCCTAAAATAGTCTTCTTCTCCTAAATACGTTTGATTATTAATTGAGAACTGATTCGTCAATTTCAGCAATTGGTTCCATAAAGAACATTGTCATCTTACATGAACCGGCATATTCTCTGATAGGCATTGCATTGTCTTTGCTTTCGCCTTCTGCAAGAACTGCATCATACTCTACGCCATTTTCATCTTCTTCATCAATTTCCTGGAAATCGATTGTATCAATTCTTAAAGAAATCTTTTCAGCAATAAGAATCTTATCCATAAACTTACAAATATCATCTCTGTCAGCTGACCAGTTGAAATCTATTGTATAAGCTGCGAGTGATTCACCCTGAGGAACAGCTGTTGCTGCAATCTGTGGGTTTGTACCATTGATATCTGCTGCTTCATAAAGCGGATATGTGAAATGAATTGGTTCATAAGTATAGTAGTCAACTGACATGATTGTTAAGTCAGAAATGTTCATACCATCAATGAAGATTCCTTCATCATCGAGAATACCCTTAATGTATTCGTCAAATTTCTGAGGTTCCATTTCCTGGAAGAATGTTTCAGCAATACTTTCACCTGTCTTATAGGCAGTATCAATTTCTGTCAGAAGATTCTTTTCTTTTTCAACTCTTTCCTTTACTGTCTTGAGTTCTTCCTGAACTGACTCATAATCTTCCTTAGCTGATTTTATTTCATCAAACTTAGGACGGATAAACATTGAAAAACCGCCACCGATGATAAGTGCCACAATAAGCACCATAATAAAGGCTTTATCTCTGAATGTTAATTTCATTCTGCCTCACCTACTTTCATAGTAATAGTAATGCCGTATGTTACATTACTGAAACCTGTATAACCGTTATAAGTAACATTTGCAAAGTAATCTGTGTCCTTAAGATTCTGAATAAACTGTCTTGGTTCATTCTGGTCATCAGTTTCAAGTGCAATTGATATTTCGCCATTATTATACGCAAGTGATGTAATCGTACAAATCTGGTCGTTTGGTCTCTCAGCCTTTGTGCATTCGATAATTGTATCCCATACCTCCTGCTTGATAGCTGGATATGTGAACCATGCAGATGTAGCATTTGTAGCAGCTGCATTATAAGTCTTTATCTTTTCGAGAATATTTTTTAGCTTGTTGTTCTGAGCAATCTGTTCGTTATATGTAGCAATTTCTGATTCAACGTCAGCAATCTTATCTTCCTGTGACTTAACCTGCATATCAAGTAAGAAGATGACACCGGCTACAACAGCAATACAAGCGATAGCTGCAAGACCTGCAGAAATGAAGAAGCCGTTTAATGCGCCTGATGAACGACCTGTCTTAGCGTCGATTTCAAGAAGGTTGATTCTTTCATTTTCCTTACGCTTGAACATTGCACCGATTGCGTTTGCAAATACAGTAAATTCAAAGTTTTCAAAACCTGTGATCTGAGCAGGTACAGGGAGAATAGATGTCTTTACATCCATTGATTCAAGAGCGTCAGTGAGCTTGATGAAGTCAAATACGTCACCATAGAATACAACGTTTCTGATGTCTTCGCCGCCTCTTACCTTACAGAACTGGTTCATTCTGAAGATGTTATCCTGCAATGCTTCGATGATGTAGTCTGTATCATCTTCGCTTGCGTAATCTTCAGGAGCAAGATTTACAAATCTTGAGAATGAAAGCTGACCATGTTCATATAGATTCATGCTCAAGAAGTTCTTATCGATCTGACAAACGAGCATTGGCATTTTTTCTTCTGCTCTCTTGTCAAGTAAAACTACACGGGTAATACAGTTACAGCTGATGTTTACAGCACGGAGTGTAACAGGCATTCTTGTAAAGAGCTTTCTATAGCTGTCAGCAACCTCAAACGGACAAGCAGTAGCTAAAACCTTGAGGGAGTTTGGATGTTCTTCGCCAGCGTCGCCTACGATCGTAAATGAGATTGAGTAGTTGCCGTCAACACCGATTGATGCCTGCATTTCATTCTGAACGATTGAAATGAGCTGGTCGCCCTTTGCCTTTGGAACGATGAGTTCCTTGAAGATGATAGAGCTTGATGAGAATGATACGATACCTTCCTTATCAACCATATCGTTTATCTTTAAAGTATCTGTGAGAAGCTTTGAAAGACCCTGAAGGTCTTCAACCTTACCGTTGATGATCATTCCTTCCGGAACGTCGAGTATGTATGAGCCTAAAATCTTGATCTTACCACCCGCTGGATTACCACGGATGATCTTAATCGATCTGTCAGTAATATCAAATGATAGCATAGTTTATATTCACCTTTCCTTTATCCTAAATTATTCATGTTGCCGTAAAGCATTGGGAAGATAGCTGCGAGCAAGCAAGCAACCGCACAACCCATGATGATGATCATCAATGGTTCCATGAGACCAACAAGCTTACCGATAGCTGTATCAGCTTCGTCTTCATAGTATTCAGCAGTCTTTTCAAGAATACTGTCAAGCGCACCTGATTCTTCACCTACATAGATAATTGAACAGAACATACTTTCAAAGATTTCTGTTTCTGCAACAGCCTTTGAAATTGCTGTACCCTGCTTAACGTCGTCAACAACTTTTTCGAACGCCTTATCAATGTAAGAGTTACCCAAAACTCTTGATGAACGCTCAAGACACTCTACCATTGGAATACCACTTGAGTAAAGTGATGACATTGTTCTTGCAAATCTACCTGTATAAACTGTAGTAAGAAGCTTACCAACCTTAGGACAAATCAGAAGGAATTTATCGATCTTGAGTCTTGTCGAAGGAATCTTCAGAACATAAACGATTACTACCGCTATAATGAATATAGCAATCAGCAATACGTACCACTTAGCAATGATAAATTCACTGAATGCAAAGAGCGCCGCTGTAAGTGCAGGCATTTCGCCTTCACCCATAAGGCCCTTAAACTGTGGGAGAATAAATGTAAACATGCCGATAACGAGAACAAAACACAAAACAAGCAATACAATAGGATATGTAAGAGCACCCTTGATTTTGTTGTTGAGTTTATTTTCCTTGAGGTAATGTTCACTGAGTCGGTTCATAACCATATCAAGCATACCTGATGATTCACCGGCGCCGATCATTGATAAGAAAAAGTCCGGGAAAACCCCGCCCAGTGATGCACACGCTTCACTGAGTGACTGACCCTTCTGAACCTCTTCATAGATGTTCTGCCAGATCAGCTTGTAAGCTTTCTTTTCCTGTTCCTTAGCAAGAATATCAAGCGCCTTTACAAGGCTCAGACCAGATGACATCATCGCACTCATCTGACGACAAGCAAACGATAAATCCTTGGTGTTGAATTTCTTGATAGTCTTTGC
>CALBJC010000122.1 GCA_937892655.1 uncultured Clostridia bacterium
GTCTTGCAGGCGTCTTCGTAAGTTTCACCTTTTTCTAATGCCTTAACAAGTCCGCCAACGTTTACATATTCATAACCAATAATTTCACCATTTTTTACAATTACCGCACCAACCGGCACCTCATTTTCAGCTGCGGCTTTTTTAGCTTCAAGTGCGTTAAGTTCGCCTCTGGCTGAGTGGCTCATATCTGTAGCAAACGCAAAATCTCAGGCTTTATGTACAACTTTAGAGGTTGTTGCCGTTTTGATCATTGTACTTTTGGTAACAGTTTTGTCCTGTGCTTTGGGTATAAATTTTCCTAAGCATTTAGGCTCTGTTCACTGCGAAAGTATAGCTTTAAAATTCAGCGGTATGCTCAATGTCCTGATTATTCTGATAACTCCTCTTGAGGCTGTTGCTGACGGTATAGTGTTTGTACTGTGCAAGATGTTCGGTCTGCGTGATTTTGATGCAAATCAGGCTGTAACTGAAGAAGAAATTCTTCTGATGGTTGACGCTGTAAATGAAACAGGTATAATAGAAAATTCTCAGAGAGAAATGATAAGCAACATCTTTGAATTCCAGGATATGCAGCTTTGCGATGTTATGACTCACAGAACAGAGCTTTGCGCTATTGAAAAGAGCGCTGACATCAAGGATGCGATCTTAAAGGTTATAGATGAAGGCTTTTCAAGAATCCCTGTTTATAAGAATACAATCGATGATATTGTCGGTGTAATTTTTGCAAAAGACCTTATTTCGCTTCTGGTGCATGATAATGCCGATAAAATTACTATTGAGCATTTAATGCGCGAAATTATATATGTTCCTGAAACAAAAAGCTGCGATGAGCTTTTTAAGCTTTTCACAAAAACAAAATCGCAGATTGCCGTTGTAGTCGACGAGTATGGCGGTACTGCAGGTATCGTTACTATGGAGGACCTGCTTGAAACTATCGTTGGCAATATTCAGGATGAATATGATAACGAGGTTGAAGAGATTACAAAAATTGATGATAATTGCTACAAGGTTTTAGGCGTTGCAAATCCTGATGAGGTTATGGAGAAGTTTTCAATCGCTCTCCCTGCAGAGCACGATTTTGAAACAATCGGCGGCTTTTTAATTGACCTTTTAGGATATATCCCTGAAGAAAATCAAAAGCCTGAAGCTATGTATGAAGACCTTTGCTTTAAGGTTTTAAGAGCAGAGGATAACAAAATAGAAGAAATCTTAATTACAAGAATTTTTGAAGAGTGTAGTGAAGAAGAGGAATAAGTATATAAAGAAAGATACAATTATAAAAATACTTATAATGATTGCAATTTTTGCAATAGGAATTGCCTCGGGCTACACATTTGCATCACATATGCTTTAACAAAAGAAAAAGAAGGAGCAACTAAGATTATGAGAAAGAGGATAATAGCGGCGGCGTTAGCGCTTATATTTATAGCGTCAGTCGCTACAGGCTGTAAAAACCAAACAGAGAAAACGCCTGAAACTACTACCACTACCAGTGGCAGTACAATAACCTCTATGGATTTGTGGGATGTAACCGACCCTACAACAACTACAACAGAGCCAACAACTACAACCACAGAATCTACTACAGAACCTACAACTACAACAGAACAGACAACGACTACTGAGCCTACCACAACAACCACTGAACCTACAACAGAGCCTACTACAACTACCGAGCCTACAACAACGACTACTGAGCCTACTACAACAACCTCAGAGTCAAACGGCGAGGTAATTATAACATTTGAAACCACAACTGAGGAAATCACAACCAAGACAATTGAGCTTATAACCCCGCCATACGCGTCTGACCCCGATTTTGTGTATATGCCAACTGAAAGCTATATGCTTACAAGTCTTGGCGGCAATATGAAGGATCTCATTTCTACAATACGAGATGGTATTGAGGCGCAGGATTCGAGCATTGACATTTCGGTGTTTTCAATTGACCAGAGTCAGCTGACAAATATAATCGCCCTCTTGTCGAATGAATGTCCTGATCTTGTAAGTCTGGGCTCTACATATAAAGCATCAATAAACACTACAACAGGTAAGCTTTATACTATCTCACCCGAATATATCGTTCCAAAGCTTGACAGTAATGCCAAGAAGGTTGAACTTGATATAAGAATATCTGAAATTGTCAACAAGATAAAACCCGGAATGTCAGAGTTTGAGGTTTTAAAGCTTTTCCACGATGAGATTATCAAAAACTGTGAATATGTTGACGGTCCGTTTGCAGCAACCGCTTATGGCGCGCTGGTTGACGGTAAGGCTATCTGCGAGGGCTACTCAAAGGCGTTCAAGCTTCTTTGCGACCAGGTCGGCATAGGATGTATTCTTGTTACGGGTTATGGCAATAACCAGAATCACATGTGGAATATGGTTGAATCATCAGGCAAATGGTATCATATGGATGTCACATGGGATGACCCTGTGTTTGCAAACGCAGGCGCAGACTATGTAAGATATGATTATTTTATGGTAACGGAAGCTCAGGTAAGAAAAGACCATACAACTATTGATCCCCTGCCAATGTCAATTGCGATGCCATCGGCTACAGCTCTTGATATGAACTATTTTGTAAAGTCAGGTACTTATGCTCAGAGCTATTCAGGAGCAAAGGAGATTCTCACAAAGGAGATTGCAAGAGCCGTACAGGACGGAGATTTGATAGCAAGAATTGCATTCTCAGGCAATGAGGGATACACAACTGCTTTAGAAAAGCTGTTTACAGGCGACAAGGAGATCTTCTCAATACTTAAAGAGGTTTCTGAAAGCGTCGAGGGTTCATTTAATCCTAACAAGTACGTTAAGTCATCATCAGATGCAATGTTTACGATTACAATTTTTGTTCAACAATAAAACAAAACCGCTGTTTTCTTTTTAGAAAATGGCGGTTTTACGTTGTTTTATGGGTGCTATAAAAAAATAATGAGAAATTTTTTCAAAAAACTATTGACAAATGCAAATATGTGTGATACTGTATATATATGATATACACAGCATACCAACCCAAACGTGCTGTCTATTATAAAAAGAAGTAGAAGAAAGGAACCAGTAATTATGAATGACGCAGTTTTACAGGTAAAAGGTCTTTCAAAGTCATACAAGGCTGGCGTTTTTGCTTCAAAGGATGTTTCTTTTGAAGTTGGCAAGGGCGAAGTTTTTGCCCTTATCGGTCCTAACGGCGCAGGAAAGACAACAACAATCAGAATGATATCAACTCTTATCAAGCCAACAGAGGGTGATGCTATTGTAAATGGCCATAGCATCTTAACTGACTCTGACGGCGTAAGAAGAAGCATTACATACCTTCCTGACGAAGCAGGTGCTTATAAGTCGATGACAGGTATGAATTATCTGAAATTTATGGCTTCAATCTATGCTGACAACAGCAAGCTCGCTGAAGAATATGTAAACAACGCAGTTGAAATGTGCGGTCTTGGCGACAGACTCAAGGATAAAATCGGCTCATACTCAAGAGGTATGATAAGAAAGCTTTTACTATCCCGCGCAGTTATGTCCCGTCCTGCACTTGCAATTTTGGATGAACCAACATCAGGTCTTGATATTATCAACGCTCTTGAAATCAGAAGAATGATCAAGGATTTAGCTCACCAAAAGGGTATGTCATTCCTGCTTTCATCTCACAATATGCTTGAAATTGAATATGTTTCAGACCGTGTAGGCATTATTGCCCAGGGTAAGCTTTTGGTAGTAGGCGGCGTTGAAGAGCTTAAAGAAAGATACAATGCTCAGAATCTTGAAGAAGTATTTGAAAGGGTGGTGAAAGAGCATGAAATTCATTAATTTATTAAAGAAAGAACTTAAAGAGCTCTTGACCCCTCAGGTATTTATCGGTATGATCGCAACAGTTGTATTGCTCATAGTTATGGGTGAAGCAATGGGCGGCTTTATTGAAGAAGAGACAGAAAGCTATAATCAGGTTACTATCTGTAATCAGGATGACAGCGAGTTTACAAAGACAATCCTCGGTGTGATCGAGAGCACAGGTACAGAGATTACATACGTTGACCTTCAGAGTGATAAGTATGAAGAAGAAATCAACCGACTTGATTTAAAGGCTATGGTTATTATTCCTAATGGCTTTGCAGATACTGTGCTTAGTGGAGAAAAAGGTGAGCTTATTACAGTATCAAAGATGACATCCTTAAGTTCAATGGCAAACATTTCATCAGATGCAGCTGAAAATACAGTGCTGACTATTGCAGACGCTGTTAAAGTAGCTCTTTATGGTGAGCTTGGCATTTCTCAGGATGAAATCCTTCTTCTTGAAAGCCCGGTAAGTGTAACAGATAAAACTGTTGTAGGCAATAGAATTGCTGATGTTCCGACAATGGTTGTGCAACAGGTTGCTTCAATGCAGGGTATGTTCGTTCCTATCGTAATCTTCGTACTCGTAGTATACGCCGCTCAGATGATCATGGCAGCTATCTCTACTGAAAAGATTGACAAGACTTTGGAAACTCTCCTCTCAGCTCCTGTTTCAAGACTTTCAGTACTTCTTGCCAAGATGTCAGCAGCAGGCGTTGTAGCCGCTCTTAACGCTGTCGTTTATATGTTTGGCTTCAACAAGATGATGGATGGTATGACAGGCAATCTTATGGCTTCAGAATCTACAGAAGCTGTAGTTTCTGAGCTTGGTCTTAACCTTGCGGGTATGGATTACATTCTTCTCGGCGTTCAGATGTTCTTAACTATCCTTATCACTCTTTGTGTTGCTCTTATGCTCGGCGCTCTTGCAAAGGATACAAAGAGCTCACAGACACTCCTTATGCCTATCATGGTAACAGCTATGATTCCATACTTTGTTACAATGATGATGGATGTCAAGACACTCCCTACAGTACTCAAGTACATTGTATACGCTATCCCATTCACACATACATTTACAGCAACAGAAAACATTCTTATGGATAATATGAATGTCTACTTTATGGGCCTTGCTTATCAGGTAGTACTTTTCGTTATTTGCTTGTTCTTAGCTGTAAGACTCTTTATGACAGATAAGATTTTCACAATGACAATCGACTTTACAAAGAAGGCTTCAGACAAAAAGAAAAACAAGAATGCCTTCAGCATTATCAAAAAGTAAGAGGTAGAAAATGAAAGGTTTACTCAAAAACGCTATTTCAGTTTTAATAATTCTTGTAATAGTAGTGCTGTTCAACTCCTGTGCAAAGCAGGAGGACAGCACCGAAGAAAAGACAACAACCACTCAGGCTTCACAGACAGAGATAACAACAACCGAGCCTGAAGAGGTAACAACCACAACTCCTGCAGAAGAGCCTCCGATAGAGGCAGATGAATACAATCCTGCTATGTGGAAGCTGTCAGACGATAACGGCAACGTTATGTATATGCTCGGCTCAATGCATGTGCTAAATGATGGTGACTACCCTATTCCTGACAAGGTCATGGATGCTTACAATCTTTGCGACAGCGTAGCGGTTGAATGCGACGTAGTAAATGTTGATATGGAAGAAAGCCTTGCAATGGCTTCATATCTGGTTTACCCTGACGGTACATTTATTACCGACCATGTCAGCGATGAAGCATACCAGGCTATGAAATCACTTCTCCAGGAATATGACCTTTTCAGCCCGCTTTATACTCTTTATAATCCATTTATGTTCCAGTCGCTCATCTCAACAGGTGCGGCAACTGCGGCAGGCTTTACAGCCGAGGGTTATGATATGTATTTCATAAAGCTCGCAGAAGCTGACAGCAAGGAAGTATTAGAGGTTGAGGGTATCGCTCTTCAGAGCGAAAAGGCGTTCAGCGCTGACGAAGCTACAATGAACGCTATTGCTAAAACCTATATCGGTATTACTACAGAAGAGCTCGAACAGAGCATGGTTGAGCTTCACGAGGCGTGGAGAACAGGCACTTTAGAGGAATATTTTGAAAGCTATACTATGGAAGACGATGGTACTGACCTTTCAATCTTTACCGAAGAAGAGCTAGCGCTTGTTGAAGACTATAACGCTCAGCTTTTAGAGGGCAGAAACTACTATATGGCTGACCGTGCAGAAGAAATGCTCGCAAGCGGCGATACAGTATTCTACATTGTGGGTGCGGCTCATTACTATGGCGATGAAGGCTTAGTAGAACTTTTAACTCAGCGTGGATATACAGTAGAAGAATATTATAACAACTAATAAAAAACACGACCGATTTAAAATCGGTCGTGTTTTACTTTTATCTTATTCTGTGAACCATTCCGTTTTCTTCAATTTCCAAAACGCATAAAAAGTCATCAGGCTTGCTATTTTCTGAACATATATTCACAAGCTCGGTTATAAGCGCAAAATCATTTGTCATAACAGTAATGCTCTTTTCACCGCTTTCACAAAGCTTGTAAAAGAAATCCTCTGAATACACAATGCCGTCTGTCAATGGGATAATAGCGGCTATGCCATCGACTACTGCTTTATCAACTCTCATAAGCCCCTGATAGCAAAGCGCATAGTCATCCATTCTCGCCATTGGTACAGCCTTCATCTCGTCTACAACAGCCTGAGAAATCAAAAGTCTGACGTTATTATCCACAAGCCACTCTGCATTTTTCTTACAAAACTCATCAAAGCTGTCGTTTAAAAATATAGTATAATCGCAGTATACGTTTGTGTTTTTATTTATAAGGTTTTTCATTTTATCACCGTTCTTTTTTAGTTGCAAAAAAGGCAACCCTTGCGGATTGCCTTTTTGCTGGCGCAGAAAGAGGGATTTGAACCCTCGCGCCGGTTTCCCGACCTACTCCCTTAGCAGGGGAGCCCCTTCACCACTTGGGTATTTCTGCATGGTAAATTATTATAGTGTATTCAGTTTATATTGTTTGATATATGCCGTATCCGCTATATATCAAAGATAGCCCCTCTTGCGGTAACCCAAAATTTTCTTTCGCTCTGCTCGGAAAATTTTGACCGCTGCGCCAATTTTCGCTCGCTTCATCTGCCGCTGGCAGCGCTTCGCAAAAATTGCCCTTAGCAGGGGAGCCCCTTCACCACTTGGGTATTTCTGCATGGTAAATTACTATAGTATATTCAGTTTCAGGTTTAACAATTCGTTCAAAAACCTGTATATATAAAAATGGCGGAGAGGGTGGGATTCGAACCCACGGTCCCTTGCGAGATCACTGGTTTTCAAGACCAGCTCCTTAAACCACTCGGACACCTCTCCGTGCTTTGCAACGTAAATTATTATACTAGATAAATTCTGATTTGTCAACCCCTTTTTCAAAATTTTTAAAATATTTTTTTGAAAACCTTGACTTGAGCTTTTTTGTGTGCTAAAATGCCCTCAAAGAAAGGGGCTGATTTCGTGGAAAAGATAAAGAAAAAACCACATCAGATCATACTTTTGATTATTTACTTCATTATGTTTGTTCCTCACATTATAATGTGGGCGGCTGGAATTATCGACTATATAAACGGCGCTAACATCGGTTGGTTTGCATATGAGTATGTTTACGGCCTGCCTGCAATGCTTGATACTATGTCATGGATATTCCTGATTTTTATATACATACCTGTCTATGAGGTAGCCGCACTCTATCAGGGCATATACTTAGCGGCTGTAATGAATAAATACAGAGATTATGATAAAATCAACCGCTTTAAAAAGCTGTGGCATATAATCGGTATAGCGTCAATTGTAGCCTTCTGTTTAATTTACCTTATCTGTCTTGGCTTTGAAAATATCAAAACGCTTGAAGACTGGGCGGTGATTTTATGCTTTCTTGTTGTACCGATAGCGGTTACCTACATAGTATGGGCAATAGCTATTTTCACATTTACATCAATAAGGCTGAAAACTGTTTTCAGAAGCTACTCAAAAAAGGTTTTTCATATCGTAGGTATAAGTGAAATACTCTTGTTCATCATTCTGCTTTTGCTTACATTCTTATGGCTTGATGAATTTGGTCTTGTTTTGATAATACTGTTTTTTGCAATACTTATTTATATAGTAGCATCAATAGTGCTTTTAATAAAGAATAGAAAATAATGAAAAACGCCTTGTTTTGCAAGGCGTTTTCTTTTATCAATTTATTCGATTGTACCGCTTTTGATAATCTCATTCTGACTGTCATTACTCTGCTGTGATGATGAATTGTCGTCAATAGTATGCTGATTTTCGCGCTGTGTGTCTGAGCTATCAGCCTTTGATAAGTCAGCATCCTTTGAGCTTTCGTCAGTCTTATCTCCCTTGTCGACAGTCGGCATAATAAATCCCTGTATAAATCCTTCAATATCTGTGCAGCATACATCCCCGCCGATAAGCTTGTTGTCAAGGATAATCATGTTTGCAACAACCGATTTGTCACAGCCAGGGTAGTTATAAATTTCGTATGTAAAGATTTCAGCGGTTTTGCCCTTGTATTCTGAAAGGTCAAAGCCCTGCTCTTTCTGAAGTTTGTTATAAGCAGAATAAACGTCGTCAAATTCGTTTGGGATAACAACTGCCTTTGAATCAATAAAGCTATCAGAGGTCTCCCAGCCCAGATCTCTTAAAAAGCCTACCCGCTCTTCGTTTGTTGACATAGCAAATGTCTGGGCATTACTCTTACCGCCTGAAGCTACAGCTACTGCGATAATAACAGCTACAATCGCAACAGCGCCGATTATGTAGCCTAAGTTTTTGATTTTTATAGTTTTTACAAACAAAATTTCTCGCCTCCGTAAAATTTCTGATGTTACATAATATGCACCCTCGTACAAGTAAATGACAAGCAGTTTGACTTTTTTAAAAATTTTGGGTACAATAACCTTGGTGATAATAATGATTTTTCGATTAGACAGGTTTATTTCAAATCAATGCGGTCAATACTCCCGTAGTGATGTAAAGGCGATGATTAAAAAGCGCCAGATACTTGTAAACGGTAAAAACGCAACCGACAGCGGTATGAAAATAAATACCGATACAGATACTGTAATATGCAAGGGTGAAACCGTTATATATAAAGAGCATATCTACATTATGCTCAATAAGCCTCAGGGCGTTGTATGCTCAACCCGTGACGGTAAATCCCCTACAGTTTTATCTCTTGTGCCAAAGGAGCTGTACCGTGATGGTCTTTTCCCTGCAGGGCGTCTTGATAAGGATACAGAAGGGTTTGTTCTGATTACCGATGACGGTGATTTAGCCCACAGAATGCTATCTCCTAAAAGCCACGTTGAAAAAGAATACTATGCCCGTCTTGCCAGACCCTTTGAAGAAAGCTACAAGGCACAGTTTGAAAATGGTATCCGCCTTGATGAAGAAACCCTTTGTCTTCCTGCGCAGATTTTTGCAGTACAGGGCGAAGAATGTGCCTGCAGAATTATTCTCCATGAAGGAATGTTTCATCAGGTAAAGCGAATGATGGAGGCTGTGGGCAACGAGGTTGTGTATTTAAGGCGTGACCGTATCGGCAACCTCAGATTATGCGAAAAACTCGCTCTTGGCGACTGTTTGGAAATTATGCACAAAGAAGACATTGAACTTTTGTGCCCTAACTGTTCAATCGGATAAGGGCTTGTTTATTTTTCGTCAATGTAAATAAAGAATTAAATATAAGTTTAGTTAAAAAACATCTTGCTAAAAGTAGGCAAAGTTTGATATTATAGTATTGTAGCTAATAATAGAAAAATTATTTAGTCAATTTATTTTTATAGGGAGGTCCTTTAAAATGGCAAGCGTTTCATTGAGAGAAATCTACAAGAAATACCCAGGCGGTGTTGTAGCGGTTTCTGACTTTAACCTTGAAATTAAGGATAAGGAATTTATCATTCTCGTAGGTCCATCTGGTTGTGGTAAGTCAACTACACTCAGAATGATTGCAGGTCTTGAAGAAATCAGCGAAGGCGAGCTCTACATCGGTGACAGACTCGTTAACGACATTGCTCCTAAGGACAGAGATATTGCGATGGTATTCCAGAACTACGCTCTGTACCCACATATGACAGTATTTGAGAACATGGCATTCGGTCTTAAGCTCCGTAAGGTTCCAAAGGACGAAATCAGCCGTAAGGTTGAAGAAGCTGCTAGAATTCTCGACATTTCACACCTTCTCGACAGAAAGCCAAAGGCTTTATCAGGTGGTCAGAGACAGAGAGTTGCGCTCGGTCGTGCGATCGTTCGTGAACCACAGGTATTCTTACTTGACGAACCTCTTTCAAACCTCGATGCTAAGCTCAGAGCTCAGATGAGAACAGAGATTTCTAAGCTCCACAAGAAGCTCGGTACAACATTTATCTATGTAACTCACGACCAGACAGAAGCTATGACAATGGGTGACAGAATCGTAGTTATGAAGGATGGTTACATCCAGCAGGTTGATACACCTACTAACCTCTACCAGACACCTGTTAACCAGTTCGTTGCTGGCTTTATCGGTTCACCACAGATGAACTTCATCGATGCTAAGCTCGTTAAGATCGACGGCAAGTACACAGTTGAATTCGGTACAGAAGAAACTAAGACAGCTAAGGCTATCAAGTACTATGTTGAAATCCCAGAAGCTAAGGTTGATCCAGAAGTTCTCGAACCACTCGTAGACCAGGAAATCGTTATGGGTGTTCGTCCAGAATGTATCCACGACGAAGAAATGTTCTTATCAGCTGCTACAACAGGTATCATCGATGCAACTGTTGAAGTAACAGAAATGATGGGTGCTGAAACATATCTCTACCTCAACTGTGTAGGTATTCCTCTCACAGCTAGAGTTTCACCAAGATCTACAGCTAGACCTCAGGATGAAATCAAGGTAGCTATTGATCCAAACAGAATCCACATCTTCGATAAGGAAACTGAAAAGACAGTAGTTAACTAATAACAGTTAATTTAACCGCCCGAAATTTTCGGGCGGTTTTTATTTGTTATAACTACTTGCTTATAAAATCTGTTATTATATAACAATTTGATTATTGTGAATATGTGTGATACAATATAAGTGAAAACAAATCCGAAAGGAAGATTATATGAAACTCAAAAGATTTTTATCACTTGTTTTAGCCTCAACCCTTGTTTTTACCTTTGCAGGCTGTAAAAGCGAATCATCGTCAACAGAGGATACAACAACTGAAGCTGTTGTAACAACAAAAGCCCCTGAAACTCCTGAAGAATTTCATCAGGCTATGATCGTTCGTTCTTTAACATCCTATGGTGACGTTACAAGAATGCAGCAGAAGCTTACAGCGGCTCAGAATGGTGAACAGATAAATGTATGTTACCTCGGCGGCTCGATTACAGAGGGCCTCAATGCTGGCAACGACCTTTGCTATGCAAAGCTTTCATGCGATTATATTGCCCAGAAATTTGGTACAGGCGATAATGTAAACTACATAAATGCGGGTATGAGCGGTACTCCTTCTATCTTAGGCGCTCTTCGTCTTGACAGAGATATTATTGCTTACAAGCCTGATATTCTTTTCGTTGAATTTGCAGTAAATGACGGTACCGGTGCTGAATTTTTAGAAGGTCTTGAAGGTATTATCAGAACTACATTAAAGCAGGATAACTCCCCTGCAGTGGTTTTAATCTTCAATCGTCTTGAAAATGGCTACACGGCGCAGGATGGTATGAAAAGAGTTGGTCAGTATTATAACCTTCCTATGATTTCAGTAGCTGACGCTTTAACTCCTGAGTTTGATGAAGGCAGAATGACATGGACCGATTATTCTGATGACGGTTCTCACCCTCACGTTGAAGGTCATGCGCTTGTAACTGAGATGATTTCATACTATTTTGATACAGTTATGGATCAGCCTGCCCCTGAAACTCCTTCAGCATTCCCTCAGGACCCTATCCAGAGCAAGTTTTTAGAGGGCTTCAAGATTTATGAAAACACCGACCTTACAGCGACCTCTCTCGGCGGCTTCAAAACAGGCTCTCAGCTTGGCAAGTGGACAAAGGGCTGGAGCAACGATACTCAGAACCCGTCAAACGACCCTATCGAGTTTGATATTACCTGCAAATCTCTATATATGATTTACAAGACAAATAAGTCTGCGAATATGGGTGCAATTGATCTGACTATCAGCTGGGGCGATGGTGAAAATGAATCAAGAACAGTTACAATTAACTCAATGACATCAGATGGCTGGGGTAACCCAATCTATCAGTCGCTCAAGATGTCAGCTGTTGAAAATAACTACCACATTACAATTAAGATGGCAGAAGGCAGCGAGGCAAAGGCGTTTGATATCTTGGCGTTTGCATATACTGAATAACAGCAAAATAAAAAAGGCCTGCGTTTTTACGCAGGCCTTGATTTTATGTATAAAAATTAGAATAAATCGTCAATATTTACTGCTGTTTCATAGTCGTAGTCGTAATCTTCATCAGCTACAACTTCCTTGTTTTCTGGAATACCGTTGTATTCGTCGGTTTTCTTGTCACCCTTATTTGAGAAAGCACCGGTAAATACTAAAATATCAAATACAATAACAGCGATGATAAGAATGATTAAGATTACAGGAACAATAATCTTAGCCGGGCTCTTGCCAGGTTCTATCTTTTCGCTTGAAACTGACTGAGCTGACTGCTGCTGAGCAACTGTTGGTGCATCAACTGCAGATGCACAGAATG
>CALBJC010000123.1 GCA_937892655.1 uncultured Clostridia bacterium
ATGTGCGGAACGGATAAACGCTGAAGGCATCTAAGCGTGAAGCCGCCCTTAAGATAAGATATCCCAGCGCGTAAGCGTGAGAGACCCCTTGAAGACTACAAGGTTGATAGGCACAAAGTGTAAGCGTCGTGAGGCGTTAAGCTAGCGTGTACTAATCGGTCGAGAGCTTTTCCAAAAGGAAATATGTTTCCTAAATTGCAGAAAAAGTTTCAGCATTTACTAAACTTACTATTCAATTTTGAGGTTACTTACCTCAGTTATTAAAGTCGGTGACGATTGAGATGAGGTCCCACCTGTTCCCATGCCGAACACAGAAGTTAAGCTCATCTTCGCCTAAGATACTTGGAGGGCAACCTCCTGGGAAAATCGGTTGTTGCCGACATAAAAACAAAAGTCCTAATTTACTTAGGACTTTTGTCATATTCCTCGTTAGCTCAGTCGGTAGAGCGCATGACTGTTAATCATGATGTCGCCTGTTCGAGCCAGGCACGGGGAGCCAAAAATCCCGAACACTATTGTGTTCGGGATTTTACTTTTTACCCTATATTTTTACTTTTTCACTATTACCCTGATTTCAAATGTTCTTTTTCGGGATTTTTCAAGTAAAAGGTAATAGGTAATATTGAAGAGGTTGTTTATTCAGAAAATCCCTTATCATAATTGTTGAAGTAATTATGAGAGGGGTAACTTAATTTTCGTTATATGATTTGGCGATGAGCAGATATAAAAATCCCATAAATTCTGGCGATGCAAGCGCAGCTTTACAGATTGAAAGGAATTTTTGCTGTACAAATCGGGTAGGTTTTAGTATAATGAGTGTATCAGATGCGCATTGAAATAATTTATGAGGAGTAAATTTATGACAGCAGGAAATAAAATTGAGACTTTGAGAAAAAGCAAGGGTATGTCGCAGGAGGATTTAGCATCAAAGCTTTTTGTATCACGTCAGACGATAAGTCAGTGGGAAAACGGGCAGACAAACCCGACGGTTGAAAACTATCTGCGCCTTTGCGATGTTTTCGCGGTTACTATGAATGACTTTTTTGAAAGTATGCCGCAGAGCGAGGGTGTTTGTGAGAATGAATATTCTGAGCTTTATAAATGGAGATATACTGAGGCGGAGCTTTCAGAGGTTTCTGATATTATCATAAAGCCTCTTAAAAAGCGACTTATTGTATCCGCTGTACTCATAGCTTTAGCGTTTGTGCTGTGTGTTTTATCCCGGATTGCCATAGCCTGCGGGGCGGTGGCGTTTTGCGCAGTACTTATCGGCTTTCGCTGGGGTACGGTTTTAAGGCAGTATTCAAAGACCACAAAAGAGAGAATTGAAATTATAAAAGAAAGAGAATATCATTTCGGCGTTACGTCAAATATGCTCTCGGTTACTGTTTTTGATAAGGATGGCGGGGTAGTTTCTTTTGACAAGATATATCAGTCGTCGGTTGATAAGATCGTAAACACTCCGAAATACTGTATTATAACCTATAAGCTCAGAAACTACATTATAAAAAAAGAGGAGCTTTCGTCAAACTCTTTGATTGCAGCTATTGGTCAGTTTGCGCAGTAGTTGCAAATTTTTGAAAATTAGGGTATACTTTACTTATACTGTTTTCGGGGGTAGGGTATGGAGCTTGTAGTAAAAAATTTTGATGAGCTGACACTCAGAGAGCTTTATGAGCTGTTAAGGGCGAGAAGCGAGATCTTTGTTGTTGAGCAGACCTGTATTTATCAGGATATCGACAGAATAGATTATGACAGCATCCATGTTTTTCTTAAAGGTGAAAATGACGAGGTCTTAGCCTGCCTGCGCCTTTATTATATCGATGAAGAAAATAAAATTGTAAAGCTTGGCAGAGTAATTTCAATTACCCACGGCATCGGGCTTGGCGGTAAGATTTTAAAAGAGGGTATCAGAGTAGCAAAAGAGCGAATGAATCCTCGTGAGATTATAATTCACGCTCAGTGCTACGCTATCGGGTATTATGAAAAAGAGGGCTTCAGGGTTTGTTCTGAGGAATTTTTAGAGGATGATATTTTGCATGTTAAAATGAAACTGATATTATAAGGTTCACCTATAATAGTGTGATAATTTAAAAGTCTCTTACAGATATACAATCTGTAAGAGACTTTTTCAACAATAACAAACGATCCTGTTTTTGCGTAGAACTGCTACTTCTAAACATCGAACACTTATCCATTAAATCGCCTAATTATAACATGATATAAAGATATTTGTCAATATTCTTCATTTCATTAACAATAATTATATCAATTCTTACAAATATATTCTTAATAATAATGCAATGTGTCCATTATAAATGGTCAATATTATGGTCAATCTCAAAATATTGCAATTCTTCGATAATAAACGATCTGAATAGAGAGGAGTGGTTATATGTCAAGAAGAGGAGAAAATATACGAAAAAGAAAAGACGGAAGATGGGAGGGACGCTATAAATCGGGAATTGATAAAAACGGCAAGAATCGCTACATGTCTGTTTATGGTAAGACCTACTCTGAGGTTAAAGAAAAACTTCGACTAAAAATAATATCCGCCAAAAATGATGATGAAATCACAAGATGTAACGATATCACCTTATCAGTGCTGATTTCAATTTGGGAACAGAAAAACGAAATAAGGTTAAAAAAAGCGACAAAAACAAAATACTCATATATAATCAACGCACACATCCTACCCGAATTGGGTGACCTTATGCTTTCAAGCATAACCATCGCCCAGTTGGAAGGCTTTTTGAACACAAAGCTTTGCAGTGGTAGATTGGATGGCTCGGGAATGTTGTCGCCAAGCTATGTAAGAACAATTGGACTGATTCTCACATCTGTGCTTGACCTTGCAGTTGCCGAAGGACTCTGTAGACCCTTCAAAACAAAGATTAACAAGCCGATAGTCAGCAGAAGCAAGGTTGACATTCTCAGCCCAGATCAGCAAATGAAGCTTGAGCGATACACGACAAACAACCTGACGCCGACTAGTATTGGTATCCTTATTTCGCTTTATACGGGGCTGCGGGTAGGTGAGGTCTGCGCACTTTCATGGAATGATATTGACCTCAATTCAGAAACGCTTTACGTCAGACACACCGTATCAAGAGTTAAGGCAGCAGAAGATGCTTCGACAAAAACATCGCTGATACTTGATAGCCCTAAAACTCCATCATCTCTGAGGGAAATACCGATACCATCACCGCTTGCCGACCCTCTGAAAAGATACAGAGCGCTTTCGACATCTGAATATCTTGCTTCAGAAAGAGAAACGTTTGTAAGTCCGAGAACATATGAGTCCAGATACCATAAGGTGCTAATTGAGTGCGATATTGAGCCTATACGCTACCACGCCCTGCGGCACACCTTTGCAACCCGATGTATAGAGGCGGGAGTTGATGTAAAAACTCTGAGTGAAATACTCGGACATTCAAAAACATCGATGACACTTGATACATATGTTCACACAACAATGAAGCAAAAAAGAAACGAGCTAGAGAAGCTGTCACCATTTGCAAACGGATAATGGTCAAAAATGTGGTACTGAATTGATAAGACTGCGTAGAATTACTACAGAAGAGCCAAACACTCAGAAGTAGCAGTTCTACGCAGTTATTTGTCTTTGCCGCTTTTGGTTTTTTAAATCGTAAATTGATACTTATGAGGTGAATATATGAAAATCAAATTAGCTATTCTTGAAAAGGATACGGGATATCTCAATCGAATTGTAAATGTTTTTGGAACAAAGTATGCGGACAAGATTCAACTCTATTCGTTTACTGATCCTCAGACTGCTCTTGAAACCATTGAATCTGCAAAGATCGATGTTTTGATTGCAAGCGAGACGATAGAGCTTGATTTAAATAAGCTTCCTAAGCGTGTAGGCTTTGCTTATTTTGTTGAATCTCAAGACATTGATATGCTAAATGGACAGAGGGCTGTATGCAAATTTCAGAAGGCAGACCTTATCTATAAAAGTATTCTCAGCATCTATTCTGAAAATGCAGGCAACGTTTCGGGCTTCAAGCAGGGCGATGAGAATAACAAACTGATAGTTTTTGCTCCTGTAAGTGGTGGTACAGGAGCATCTACAGCGGCTGCGGCATGTGCTATGAGATTTGCCGCAAGAGGAAAGAAAACCCTATATCTCAACCTTGAAAAATTCGGGGCATCCGATAATTTCTTCACCGCAGAAGGTCAGTTTGATATGAGTGATATTGTTTTTGCTCTCAAAAGCAAGAAAACGAACCTTGCTATCAAGCTTGAGAGCTGTGTAAGACAAGCAGATAATGGAGTTTATTTCTATTCTCAGACGAAGATCGCGCTTGATATGCTTGAGCTTTCAACTGACGATATCAACAGACTTGTTACTGAGCTTCAGGTTATGGGCTTATACGATTATATTATTCTTGACTGTGATTTCTCAATTGACAAGAATTCGCTTACTATTCTTAATAAGGCTGATAATATCGTGTGGGTTTCAGACGGTTCGGAAATATCAAATACAAAGCTCATCAGAGCATATAACGCGCTTGTTACTATGGAACAGAACTCAGAAAGCTCAATTGCTGGCAGAATAGTCACTATTTACAATAAATTCAGCAACAAAATCGGATCCAAAGTTGAAGAACCGGAAATCAAGAATATAGGCGGAGCGCCAAGATATCAACATGCTACATTGCACCAGGTTCTTGAACAGCTTTACAATATGGATATGTTCGATAAGTTGATGTAAAGAAGGTGTAGATAATGACTTTTGAGCAGGAGCAGGAGATAGTTACAGAGATAAAGCGCTATGTTACAGAATATCTTCCACTTAGTAAAATGGAGGACGATGAGCTTGAAGAAAAGGTTGAGGAAATAGTTTCTCAGAAGCTTCAAGGGGTATACTGTTCAATCGACCAGAGGGTGTCTATCGTTACTCAGGTTTACAGTTCCATTCGTGGTTTTGGCCTTCTTGATTCGATTATCAGTGATGACACTATAACCGAAGTAATGATCAACGGTCCTGAAAATGTTTTTATTGAACAGAATGGTCGCCTTTTCAAAATGAATAAGCAGTTTGAAAGCCAGCGAAGACTTGAGGATATCATTCAGAGAATCGTTGGACTTGCGGGCAGAGAAGTAAACCAGGCAAATCCTATATGCGATACCCGTCTGCCTGACGGTTCACGTGTAAATGTTGTTTTGCCTCCTATTGCTCTTTGTGGTCCTACGCTTACAATTCGTAAGTTTTCAAAAACTCCTATGACAATTGAAAAGCTTATTAAATATGGGTCAATTACCCAGGAAATTGCAGATAAGCTCAAGCTACTTGTAGAAGCAAAATACAACATCTTTATATGTGGCGGTACAGGCTCAGGTAAAACGACCTTCCTTAACGCATTGTCAAACTACATTCCTAAGGATGAGCGAGTTATCACCATTGAAGACTCTGCAGAGCTTCAGATTGTAGGAGTTGAAAACCTTGTAAGCCTTGAAACCCGTAACGCTAACGCATCGGGCGCGGGCGAGATCACCATCAGAGACCTTATCAAGTCATCTCTTCGTATGAGACCTGAAAGAATTGTTGTTGGTGAAGTCCGTGGCGGTGAGGCGCTGGATATGCTTCAGGCGATGAATACCGGTCACGACGGTTCACTATCTACCGGTCACGCAAACTCAACCCAGGATATGCTCAGCCGTCTTGAAACTATGGTTTTGCAGGGCGCAGCAGGTCTTCCTCTGGAAGCTATCCGTCAGCAGATCGCTTCCGCTGTGGATATAATCATTCACCTTTCACGACTAAGAGACAAATCCAGAAAAACTATGGAGATCACAGAGGTTGTGGGGTATAAGGATGGTCAGATTGTACTCAACCCGCTATACGTTTTTGAAGAAGATGAAAACACAACTCTTGAAAAGGTTTCGGGCAGTCTTAACAGAACGGACAATCCGATGATAAACACACACAAGCTCATATTATCAGGAAACAAAGTAACAATTTAAGAAAGGATCGATACTCATGAATAACACACTTAAAAAGATTTTTAGCACCATTATTGTAATCTCTCTGGTTGCAGCTTTGACAGGCTGCTCAGATGATAAAAAGGATGAAAAAACTCCGTCAGGTGCAAACAATACGCAGGCTTCTGTCAGCCAGACTGACGATGAATGGGGTTTGACAATTAACGGGAAGTCAATAGTTGTTCCTTGCAAGCTCACAGACCTTGAAGATGCAGGCGTAACTTTTTTGGAAGACGATATGGAAGAAATACTCAGCACTCCAAACAAAGAGTTTGGGGCACTGAAGGCGTTTTGCTCAGAAAAAACTAACAAATTTCTTGTGAGTCTTGTCACCGGGGATGACCTCGACGCCGGAAAGGACAATGCGACAGTTATTGTTATTTCAAACAATCAGCTTTCTGATCCAGATTTATTTTCATTGAAAAATAAAATTACATGTGAGTCAAATATTGAGGACGTTTTAGCTACATTTGGAGACGATTGTGAAATAATGGCACAGGTAGAAGACGACTACCAGACGGGCATTGTTATTTTAATGTACGAAACAGGAAATGATAGTGCGGTTTTCAAATCCAAGAACGGCAGCGTTTTTACATTTGAAGTAAGAGGCTCATTGGGTGAGTAATATGAAGAAAAAGGATTCTTTTGTTGCGCCGGAGATGGTTTATTCGGCAACAAATCAGCTTGTACCCAACTATAGAGTTTATTATCTCAAAACAGGCGAAAAGATACTGTGGGGGCTTGTGGCCTTTATTGTAGGTGCTGTGGTAGCTTATATATTCTACGGTGGAATCGGCAAGGATTCTCATGGTGAGGCTACAACGCTTACGTATGTATTAAACGCTGTTATTATGACTATTGTTGGCTTGCTAGCGGTAAAGATATTCCTTCCTATAAAGCAAAAACAGATTCATACAAAAAGAATCAAGACGTTGCATATGCAGTTTATTGATTTGCTTGATTCGCTTTCTGCTTCGCTTTTGGCTGGTCAGAATGTACCTTCTGCTTTTATATCAGCGAAGAATGACCTTATGGTGCAATATGCAGAGGATTCATTTATAGTAACAGAGGTTAGCGTTATTATCGAGGGGTTCAACAATAATATACCTATTGAGCAAATGCTATCAAATCTTGGTGAAAGAAGTGGAATCAAGGATATCTACGACTTTGGCAGGGTTTTTGAAACAGGTTATCGAAAGGGTGGCAGTATCAAGGATATTGTAAGAACAACTCACGATATTCTTAGTACAAAAAACCAGCTTGAAGCTGAGATTCAGACAAAGATAGTATCAAGCAAGAATGAGCAGAACATTATGCTGATTATGCCTATAATTATTGTAGGTATGGTAAAAATGATGGGTAGTGATTTTGCGGATAATTTCACCTCACCATCAGGTATAGTATTCACAACAATCGGTATTATTATGTTTGTAGTGGCGTATTATATTGGACAGGTCGTTCTTAAGATTGATATGTAAGGGGGAAAATCATGGTTATTAACATAGTGGTTTTGGTAATCACCCTTATAGCAAGTATTGCATTTATTATCTGTCTGGCAACATCGGGCAAATATGCCGAGTTCATAGATGCTTTGGATGAGAAGGAATTTCCTATTAAAAGCATCTATGGTGTGGGATATTGTGTGGCAGATTTGTTCAAGCTCAGATACACCAGCAAGCTTGCAAACGATCTCAGACAGCAAATTACGATATTGTACGGGCAGAAATACTGCGAGTTTTATATCAGGGTGTTGTATGCGCAGAAGATTTCTATCTGCTGGTTGGTATTTTTGGCTGGCGGTATATTTGCGTGCTTTACAACCGGAACAGATAGTATCGTTATTTTTGGAGTAGGGATTTTGCTTACAGGCGCTGTCTATACATATTTTAACACAGCGATGGACTCAAAAATCAAAAAGATGAGTAACGAATATATGAGAGATTTTCCTAGCGTAATATCTACACTTGCGCTGCTTGTTAATGCAGGTATGATGCTCAGAGAGGCGTGGGAAGAGGTGGCACTTTCGTCTTCCGCACCCGTTTATCTTCAGATGCAGAAATCTCTTGAGGATATGAATAACGGCGCATCCGAAGCCGAAGCTTTATACTCATTTTCGATACGATGTGCAACTCCTGAAATTAAAAAGCTGATATCTTTACTGATTCAGGGCATCGACAAGGGTAATAAAGAGCTATCATTCTCATTAAAGGCTCAGTCAGAAGAGCTTTGGGAATTAAAAAAGCAAAACATTTTACAGCAAGGCGAAATTGCTGCAAGTAGGTTGTTGATACCGATAATGGTGATGTTTGTAGGTGTTCTTGTCATTGTCATGGGGCCTATACTCACCAACATCGGTATATAATAAAATTTAGAGGAAAGGATGGAGAAGAATGCTTACAAAGTTGTATGTCGCTGCACAAGTTAAGTCAATGATGCTGAAGGATACAATCAGAAACATCCTCAGTGAAGAACGTGGAGAAGTTAACATTATCGCAATCGTAATTATTCTTGCAATTGCGTTGGCGCTCGCAGTAATTTTCAAGGACAACATCGAACAAATCTTTGATAGTATCTGGAATGGTATTTTTGAAGACGTTAGCAAACTTGACCTATAAAAACACGTTCAAACGGCAGGACGCACATTGTTGGTTTTGACAATGTGCGGCATTGCCGCTTTTTGGGAGAATAATATAATATGATATATTTTGTATCTTTTTTATTGTGTGTAGTAGAAGTTTTGCTTATCTGGATTTATTTCAAAAGCAAGGCTGTTTTTGTTGTTTGTAATGGGAATGTAGAAGCCAATTCTACGCCTAAGACAAACAACCATCAGATGTATGCGGTTTTGGCTGTTATTTTTGTAATGCTACTGATTGCCTCTTTTATAACATTAAAAAATGTTGCGTACTATCTGAATTACTTAAAGCTTATTGTTTTATTTGGTATTGTGGCGGCAGCGGCTGCTGTTGATTTAAAAAAGACTATTATTCCTAATTTCTTTATCCTTATCGGATTGGGATTCAGGCTTATAATATATATTATAGAGTTTTTTGCTTATAAAGCAATTTTTTGGGAGCAGTTTAAAAGTGATATGATCGGTGTTGCACTTGGATTTGGCTTTTTGCTTATCGTTTCTCTTATAACGGGCGGTGCTCTCGGCTTTGGCGATGTAAAGCTTTTTGGCGTTATAGGGATAATTTCGGGTGCTATATGTACATATTACACATTGATTTTATGTCTTATAGTTTCAACGATTATTTCTGTGGTATTGCTTATCACTAAAAAGAAAGGCAGAAAGGATTCAATACCTTTAGGGCCAAGTATTTTGATAGGGTATTTTATTGCCCTTGTTTTATCCTGTTATTGAGGTGGAACTTATGAACATAAATAAACCGTTAGTAATATTTTTGGTTGTGCTGTTTACTGCGCTTGCGTCATATGTTGCAATTCCGCAGATAATCAATCCTGTAAGCGAATATGACATTTATCTGGAAAAAGCCAGAGAATACAACGAAAAGAATCTCTGCGTAAAAGCGATGATGGAGTATGAAAACGCTTTAAAGGAAGAGGATTCTCTTGATTTAAGAATAGAAATGGTCAAGAACTACGAAAAAGGCATAGAAAATGGTGAATACAAGGATGGGTTTGCATATACCGAGTTGTTTTACAACATGGTTGATAAGTATAAAAGAGAACCCGAAGCTTACGAGTTTGCTCTTAGGTGCTTATACGAAAAATCCGCATTTGAGGATTGCGTAAACATCCTGTATCAGGCCGAGGATCTTAAGGTTGATTCAAATGCTATCGACAGAATCAGGGATAAAGTAATGTATGAATGCAAGAATAACCGTGCAACGTATACTGGCGTTTGGACAACTCAAAACGGATATGCTTTAACAATCTTTGATGGAGAGTATTATATTCTCAATCAGGAGTTCTCTGCAATGAATCCTGAGGTATACAAATATGCTACTCCTATGATAAACGGATATGCACTTGTAAAAGATGCAGCTTATACATACCTTGTTTCTGAGGAAGGAGTAAGACAGGCGTATTATCCTGACAAAACTGAGCATTCGACTGGCATGGGCGCTTCAATGATAGCAGTCAAGGTTGATGGAAAGTACAGCTATTATGACCTTGAGGGAAATGAAAAGTTCGGTGAGTATGACTTTGCGGGCAGGTTTTCAAACGGATTGGCTCCTGTTGAGGAAAACGGAAAATGGCATCTTATTACAACAAGCGGTGAAAAGGCTTTTGACGCGACCTTTGAAGATATCAAGCTCAGCTCAATATATGATTGTTCACAGAGTGGTTTGATTTTTGCAAAATCGGGCGGCAAGTACCGCTTGTACAATACCAAGCTTGAACAAGTCGGCAATCTTACGTTTGAAGATGCAGATGTGTTCAGAAGTTCTGACCAACTTGCAGCTGTTAAGATTGACGGAAAATGGGGATACATAAATTCTAAAGGTGAGCTTGTGCTTTCTCCGACCTTTGATCAGGCAAAATCATTCTCGTATGGCCTGGGTGCTGTTAAGCAAGGAGAATACTGGTCGTTTATTAACGAACAAAAGGAAGAGGTAATAGTGGGAGCTTTTACAGATGTTGATTATTTCACACAGAAGGGCTATTGTTTTGTTACTGAAGATAAATACTGGTATTACATCAGCAGATATTATGTAGAGAGAAACGGATAACTCTTCTGGAGAGGAGAAGTAAAGATGAGATGTAACAACGAGAATGGTAACGTCATAATAGAAGCGTCGATTGTTATGACAATAACTGTTGTGATGGTTGCAGTATTGATTAATCTCGGGTTTACAATTTACAGCCGTAACGTAATGAGAACGATTGCATATGACACAGCAGTTGACGTAGCAAACGTTTATGCCAATGCTTCTAGAGATCCGATGTATGGCTACATTGAAGCGAGCAATCTTAAGCAAACCGAGCTGTACCGTGGGCTTACAAATCTGTTTACCTCAACCTACGATGAAGTGGCAGAACGTAAAGCAAAATGGTACGGGCTATACAGTCTTAAAAGAAAGTCTTTGACCGAATTTGAGGCTTCTGACATTGAGGTCAGTGTTGTCCGAAAACCGGGAACGCTTATCCAGAGGCAGATAGTTGTAACCATTACAACGGAATTCAGCGCTCCTCTGGCAACAATATGGGGCGGTGACAACAAGAGCGAATACGCCGTACAAGGACGTGCCGATTGTCTTGATTTAATTGATTATTTTAACACGATAGGGCTTGTAAAAGATGAGATAATATCAAGAGTGGATAAATTCCTGGATCATTTTGATAAAATCATAGGTCTTTTCGATTCTGAGTGGATAGAAGGATAATGTGATATGAAAAAGAGAACTAAAGATAAAATTATTAAATGTGTCAATGGCTCAATTTCTATACTCCTTTCTGTTATTCTGACAGGTATGCTGTCATTGGCGGCTCTTCTTGTAGAGGGTGCACGCTTTCAGCAGGCACAGCAGCAGATTGAGGAAGCATCATTAAATTCAGCAATTTCTTTACTCGCATCTTGTAACCCGAATCTTATGAAAAGGTTCGGCTTATATGGAATTGACTCTGCAAATACATCTAGCGATGCCTTTTTGAAGTATCTTCTTTTCAATTCTGACCAGGATGATACAGGCACATATGCTGCAAACGGAATTTCCAGACTATACGATGTAGAATCAGGCGAATATCAACTTATGCATGATCTGGCAAATTATCAGGTGCTTAAAAGGCAGCTTCTTGAATATGAAAAATTCAGAGGACCTATAAATATTGCGGCAGATCTGATCGATATTGATAAGCTGCTAAAGAAGTTAAAGGAATCTCTGATAAAGGCTATTCCCGGCCTTGACAAATGTCTGGAAATCTGTGATGCTGTTTCAGATCTCGCAGACGCCTTCAAAAAAACATATAATCTAGTTAAGAATGTTCAACAGCTGCAGCTTATGATAAACAGCGGTGGCGAAGAAACTCTTATGGATAGCTTAAATACTTTGTTTGGCGATGTATGGAAAACCGTTGAAGAAACGTTCACAGATTCGGAGTGGCCGGACTATGATCCATCCTACATTGAAGCGTATGATGCTTTTGAAGCGGCGGTAAACGAAAAAGTTGATTATATGAGCAGCAATCCTCCACCACCCGATCCAGGCCCTAAGCCTACAGATGATGTCCCTGCATTAAAATCAGCTTATGATACTGCATATGCAAAGCATAAAGAAGCTTCGCTTACATATACTCTGCTCGGATATGTATTAAGCTTGTCATATTGTGATGCTTCAGGAGTTGTAAATTCTTCAGAAAACATCGAGGAGCTAATTGAAGATCTTGAAGGTTTAGGTATGACAGAAAGTGAACTCAGAAGCTATGGAATAAGCTCCAGCACATCTAGAGGCTCGCTTTTATCTACCCTCAATTCTAAAATCAGCACGCTTCTTGGTGCAGACGAGGCTATGGATGAGTATACAAGAAGCGAGGTAAGCAGAGTTTCATCTGCACTCAGCACAGAGCTATCCGAGCTGTACAGTGATATGCAGAGCAAGTACAATACATACTCAGCTGCACAGCAAAGACTCGATAACTGGACCGCAAAAAAAGAAGCGTATGATGCATACGAGGCGAAGATCGACGAGTATAATACAGCTATAGAATCAGCAAAGTCAGCTCTTATATCTATTGCCAGCAGTACAGCATCGCAGTTTGACAGTTACAGAAGCGCACTCAATGAGATGGTCAGCGCCCTTAACAGCGCGCATGATGCAGCTGTAAAGCTTGAGCAGATCGAAAACGGAGAAAACATTGAGGATACCGATGATTCAAGCGATGTGTTTATGGAGCTTGCAAATCAACTGACCGATATTGAATTACAAAAACCTCAGGCCGGTATTGAATTTCTTAATGATCAGCTGGACTACCTGCGTAGTCTTTCAGCTGATGATATTGATGCAAGCTACGTTTTTTCTTCACATTTCAACACAGGCCGTTTACAGGACGACGGCATATACTATATGACCAAGTCTCAGGTTATGTTTTTTATTGCTGCATTGGAAGGACTACAAATAACGAGTGATATTGCAGGCTTTTTTGATATTTTAAAGGCTCTTGTAGGTCTTATCGAGATTGTCAGTCCGGTTCCATATGTCAGCGAGATAGATTGCAATGTAGAGCTTAAGGACCCCACATGGAATATACTGCCGAGTCAGACTGCTGCAAGCGCCCCGGATACCAATGCAGCTGATAAGAGCACAATATCAGCGGGTCTTACTGATGCATCAGGCAAGGTCGGAGGTGCTTATGCTGGTGACATCAACAGCGTTAATCCGAATATCACCTCGCACGAGCAACTGATAGAGGATGAAGTTACATCAAGGATAGAAAATCTGACGGATAATTTTGCTTCTCTTGTTGCCAATGATGATATCTCAACGATGTTGGGCGGATATGGGTTTATACTTATAGAAGTTGTAATGACTGTATTCGATTCTCTGACAACTATAATAGAGATAATCGATGATTTAATATTCTTGTGTAGCAATATTGGAACAACAATTGATGTGCTTTTGAGCTCGTTGGGTGAAAATGTTCTTATTAATCAGTACATTGTTGAAATGTTCCCAAACAGAACTACAGATGAAAATGATAACAATCAGAACGAAGAAATCAAAGGCTGGTATGGTGAGAACAGAGTGTACTTCCCTGACAATTCAAAGCCTGTGCAGACCTTCTCAGGTGCTCAAGTAGAGTATGTAATCGGTGGATCGAAAAGCGAGCAATCCAATCAGATTCAATGCTTCTGGACGTTATTCCTGATAAGAGCGCTTGTCAACATCGTGGGCGTAGTCAACACGCCTGAGGTAATGGAGCTTATCGCCGCATGCAATGTAGCGGCACCTGTCGTATTTATTCTCTGGGTTTACCTTGAGTCAAATATCGATATGAATCTTCTGCTCAAAGGTAAGGAGGTTCCTCTGTTCAAAGATAACATAATCTTGTCAATAGATGGTATTACTAATATTTTCAAAGCGGTAGAGATAGCAGAAGATTCGCTTAATGATGAAGATGCAACAGATGATGATATGTCGTATGCGGCCATGAAAGTCGACCTGCTTCTCGAGTCGGTTGAAAAGAGCATAACAGGTATGGGTAAGATGAAATACAAGGATTATCTGTGGTTCTTTATGTTCTTGATGTCAAACAACACTAAAATAGAACGAGTAGCAGATCTTATTCAGATGGAAATGCGCTATAAGAGCTATTACGGCGGCGATGTGGCAAAGTCTAAAATAGGTGAAAATTTCTTGCTGTCAAATATGCACACATATATCAGATGTGAGGCGGAAGGAACATTTAATCCGTTACTGCCGATAATGTCAATGAAAAGCGGCGGAGTCGGAGGGCCGGGACTTGTTGTTAGATCCACAAAGTATGTAGGATATTAAAGGAGGCAGAAATGACAAGAAGTAAAGGATCACTAACCGTTGAAGCTTCAATTGGTCTGACTGCTTTTATATTCCTTATACTTGTAATATTAGGATTGCACAGAGCCTATGAGGCACAAAGTATCGTTTCTCATGCAACCTTACAAACAAGCCAGGCACTAGCGGTAGAATCGTATTTCAGAGAAACTATGGCTTCAACTGATATAGCAGGAAATACAAGTAAATTTATATCCTTCTTAAGCGAGCTCGGACTTGATGTTTCAGGAGCTGATGATTGGTATGACAGCCTTGGCGCCAGCGGAACTGAGCTTGAAGCTGTAATCAAGGAGACATTTGCCTATGCCGTCGCAAAGGATGTGCAAACTGCAAACAACGTTCTGAAGAGTGTAGGTATCGAAGACGGCATTGATGGTCTGGATTTTTCAAATTCATCAGTTACGGGAAGCGAAATAATCATCAATGTAAGATATACGTTGGATCTGCCCTTCTCGGTATGGGGAGATCATAAACTGTACTTTTACAAATCGGCGAAGACCAAGTCATTTAAGAAAATAGACGATGACAATGGAATTTAATCGAATCAGAATTACTACCAAAGGAGTCGAATAGAATAATGAGTTTTTCATTTGAAACACAAGGTACACGAACTTATCTTGTGTATACCATAAAAGAGTCAGATAACGTTGATTCAATGGGTATCGGTATGATAACAAACAATAAAATCCCGGGTCTTGCGCAGACTTTGTTCACCCAGATGGATCAGAACAAATACATCAAATACGATGTTTCTGCAAAGATTTCTGTAAAGTCATTCTTTTCAGGCCAGGTGAACAAAAAGAGACTTATCGGCGTTTTCAAAGGCGTGGTTGATGCTATGCTTTCGGCAGAAGAATATATGATTGATCTAGCAACAGTCATTCTTGATCTTGACTATATGTTTGTAGATGTATCAACGTGTGAGACAGTGCTCATATGTCTTCCTATTGCAGATGAGAACACAACGGCTACAGATATGCGTACATTCTTTAAGGATATCATGTTCAGCACTCTGTTTGACCAGACAGAAAACTGCGATTATGTTGCCAAGCTAATCAACTATCTCAACAGCTCTCCTGTGTTTTCTTTTGATGAATTCAAGAACCTTCTTGATTCAATAAGCTCGGGAACACAATCGGTAATGCAGCCGACTCCACAGCCTGCGCCAGTTTCACAGCCCGCGCCGGTTCCACAGCCAGCGCCGGTTCCACAGCCAGCGCCGGTTCCACAGCCAGCGCCGGTTCCACATCCGATGCCAGCTCCACAGCCTGCAGTCAAGCCTATGTCGGTGCCAACTTCTGCTGTAAATGGTGCAACACCTGTAGCGGTACCATCCGCTCAAAAGCCCGCGGCTGCCATATCGGACGATGAAAAGAAAGTAAGTATGATGACCTTGCTTATGCATTATAATAAGGAAAACAAAGAACTTTACAAAGCGCAGAAGGCTAACAAGAAGAATGCCGTAGCTACTGATCCGAAGCCGCAGAAGGCTTCTAAGGTACAGCCTGGATTTGCAATTCCTGGTCAGACTGCTCCCTCTGTAAGTGCTTCTGTTCCTGCAGTAACACCAATGCAGCCACCTAAGCCGCAGCCTGTAGCATCGGCACCACAGCCTATAGCTCCTGCTGTTATGTTGATTCCAAAGTCTGGAGGAGCAGACTTCGGCGATACAACTGTACTCAATTCAGGTGTGGCTATCGGTGAAACAACCGTACTCGACGCTTCAGCGGCTACTGAGTTCAAACCACATCTTATAAGAACAAAGAATAACGAGAAAATCAATCTTGACAAGCCCGTATTCAGAATTGGCAAGGAAAAGAGCTATGTTGATTACTTTATCGGTGACAACAGTGCTATCAGTCGTAGCCATGCAAATATTATCACCCGTGACGGCGAATATTTCGTAATGGATACAAACTCAACAAACCATACCTACGTAAACGGCGCTATGATAGCAAGTAACGTTGAAACCAAGATTACCCATAACGCAAAAATCAAGCTTGCAAACGAGGAGTTTGAGTTCAGACTTTACTAAAATCGTGGAGAGAAGCTATGAAACCAGAGGCAGATAAACCTATCAGATTAAGCTCACCATCTTTATGGCGGCAATTGAGGCTGCATCAACAGGTTTTATGTTAATCGCAAAAAATTTTGTGAGTGAGTATGACAGGGTTATGCGTATGATGCACGTTATTGAAGTCACTTCTGAATTTACGGTAGCAGGTTATCTGGTTGCATTTTGCGCGATTGTGAATCTGACTCTGACTATTATTCTGAAGATCAGAGTAAAAGCTTGTCTTCAAGGTGGACAGGCGTTATAGACGGCGGCGCTTTATTCATAGTGATAAAGCGCTGTTACGATATGTTCATGGAGGAGTTTTAATGAACTTTATAGTGTCTGCTTGTACTGATATAGGGCTTACAAAGGCAACTAATCAGGACAGTTTATCATTGAGAATAATTAATACTGCCAGAGGCAGAATGGTTCTTTCTGTTTTATGCGATGGCATGGGCGGCCTTGAAAAAGGGGAGGTTGCCAGCGCATCTGTAATAAGGGCGTTTGATGAATGGATGAATAATCAGTTACCGCAGCTTATGGCAAGCGGTATTGAAGACCATATCATCAGAGCGCAGTGGGTAAACATCGCCACAACTCAGAATCAAACCATAAAGGCATACGGTGCAAGGCAGGGCGTAAAGCTCGGCACTACCGTTGTAGCTATGCTTTTAACGCAGGACAGATATTATATTATGAACGTAGGCGACTCAAGAGCCTATGAGATAAGCGATAATGTAAAGCAGATAACCGAGGACCAGACTTTTATTGCCAGAGAGCTTGCACTCGGTAATATAACACCTGAACAGGCGCGCGTTGACGCAAGAAAGAGCGTTTTGCTGCAGTGCGTCGGCGCATCTGATGATGTGTATCCCGATATGTTCTTTGGCGATGTCAAGGAGAATGCTGTATATATGCTGTGCTCTGACGGCTTCAGACATGAGATTTCGCCTGAGGAAATATACCAAAAGCTCAACCCCGCTGTTCTTATGGATGAATACTCAATGAGCAGAAATGCAACAGAGCTTATTGAGCTTAACAAATCCAGAAAAGAAAGGGATAATATTTCTGTTTCTCTGGTGAGAACATTCTAAGGAGGCTAAACAATGCTTGAGATAGGTTCGCTTGTTGATGGCAAGTATAAAATACTTAACAAAGTAGGCCAGGGCGGTATGAGCGTTGTTTATCTCGCTATGAATGAAAAAGCGAATAAACAATGGGCTGTAAAGGAAGTCCGCAAGGATGGCATAAAGGATTTTGAGGTTGTAAAGCAGGGCCTTGTAGCTGAAACTGATATTTTAAAAAAGCTCAGCCATCCTAATCTGCCTAGTATTGTCGATGTAATCGATACACAGGATTCGTTCATTATTATTATGGACTATATCCAGGGTAACTCACTTAACAAAGCGCTCGATGAATATGGCGCGCTCCCTCAGGAAAGCGTTATTTCATGGGCAAAGCAGCTTTGTGATGTTTTGGGGTATCTGCATACCAGAGACCCTGCTATTATTTATCGGGATCTTAAGCCGGCAAACATTATGCTCAAGCCGGATGGAAATATAACATTAATTGACTTTGGTACTGCCAGAGAATTCAAGGAAAAGAATCTTGCAGATACTACCTGCCTTGGTACAGTAGGATATGCTGCACCTGAGCAGTTCGGCGGAATGGGTCAGACCGATGGCAGAACAGATATTTATTGCCTCGGTGCAACCCTTTATCATCTTGTAACAGGTGTAAACCCTTGTGAACCGCCTTATGAAATAAAGCCAATCCGTGAAATCAATCCTGCATTATCAAGTGGTTTTGAAAGAATCATTGCCAAGTGTACCCAGAGAGACCCTAACTTCAGATATCAGTCTGCGGCGGAGCTTATGTATGCGCTTGAGCATTATGAAGAGATTGATGACTTATATAAAAAGAAACAGAAGAAAAAGCTTTCAAAGTTTATCGCCTGCGTTGCTATGACAATTGTATTTGCGGCCACATCTGCTTTTGCGTATGTTCAGGCGGAAAACAAGAAAAGTGAAAACTACAACTATATTCTTGCAAATGCTGCCAGTGCGGATGATTATTACGATGCAATCGTAACCGACCCTACCAGAAGCGAAGCATATCTCGGAAGCGAAGATAACAAGGGTCTGATCGAGTTTTTAATCTCTGACGGTGAACTCACTACTGAGGAAAGCATTGTTTTTACCAAGCTCAGAGGCGGTCTTGAACAGAAGGATATGTGGGGCTATTCATCAACCCTCAATGCGCTTGATGAGCTCAGGGACAGCGACCCTGATGAATACGCGGAGGTTTGTTACAGGATAGGCGAGGCTTATCTGTTTTACTATAATATAGGCGTTGAAAAGGACAAGTATTCAACAGCGGCAACATGGTTCCAGCATGCAACTGACATAAATCCTGTTGCCAAGATATACTGCGATATATCAGCCTGCCTTGACAATATTGCCAAGTATTCAAAGGCTGAGCAATATGCAAACCTTTATAACGAATATCAGAAGCTGTGGGAACAGATCGGCTCTCTGCGGTCAGATTCTGAAAATTATGATGATGACCTTAAGCTGAGAGTATGGAATGAAATTGTTGATATGATTCTCAACAACGCCAAGGAATTCGGCGAAGTATCATCAAAGCAGGAAATCGGCAATATGCTGACTTCGATTGAAAATGGCTGTAAGCGGATTACAAATGCTTTCTTACAGGATAGCGTTAATTCTTTGCTGAACAACATTCAGACAACAGAAAAGAAAATTCAGTCTATAAAGATTGATAACGCAAAGTAAGGGGGATCGGACATGACATACGAAATATACAGATATATATTTTTGGGCAGTGCGATTCTCGCTGTAATAATGCTGATTGTATCAATACTTGTATTTATTTTACTCAAGATTCCTACTGTAATCGGTGACCTTACCGGTGCAAATGCACGTAAGGCTATCGAAAACATCAGAAATCAGACTGTATCAACGCAGAATACAGGTAATCTTTCAAGTCGTTCACCTCACAGAGGCCGACTTACTGATAAAATATCACTGTCAGGTACACTGCATAAAAACCATAC
Source organism: uncultured Clostridia bacterium (assembly GCA_937892655.1). GTDB lineage: Bacteria > Bacillota > Clostridia > Oscillospirales > Ruminococcaceae > CALBJC01. Next base: position 19,640 of record CALBJC010000123.1, read on the forward strand.
TAATTCTCTTGGAATTTCAATGCAGACAGCAAAGATCAGTACGCAGCAGCTTACAAGTGAAAATCAGGCAGATCAGACAACACTGCTTTCTGCCGAAACTACGGTATTGTCGCCTGAAACAACAGTTTTAGCAGCTGAAACAACGGTGTTGGGTCAGCCGCAGTCAGGAAACGAAACCGCAGTTTTATCGCAGGATATGCTGCAAGCAAAGCCTGCACAGCAAATCGACGAGGCGTATGCTTCACAAATTGTTATTGAATATGAAATCACATATATTCATACCGATGAAATAATAGCTTAGGGGGGAAGAGGATGAGTCGACAGGCAGGTAAAATATCAATCATAGCGACAATAATTCTTCTGATAATCGGCAGCTTTTCCATAAGCTTTATTTCTATTATTCCTGATTTTGAAGAAGAAACAAGCAACGCAGTAAGGCTGATAATAGGCATTGCGTTCTGGGTTGGAATACTCGGGGCGATAATAGCTTCAGCAGTTACGGCTGTTGCGCTGAAAAAGGAATACAAGCGCCTTGTTGCAAGCGGGGAAATGAAAAAGCAGCGTCTGCCAGGAATTTTCAGCTTTGGTAAAGAGGCTAATAACCTGTGTATTTATGCTCTTATATTGTTCGGTCTTATTATGATCGTAACCGATATTATATTCGAGTATGTACCGCAGGCGGCAATGTTTCCTTTGATTTCGATTACTATTCTGGCTTTTTCGCTTCATTGTGTGATGGATGGAAAGTATTATAAAGCGTATAAGCTGGTCAAGGAGAGTGAAAACAATGAATAAGTTTAAAAAGAGAGGGCTGATACAGCGCGCATTGTCAATGATGCTTTCTGCGGCAATAGCTGTATCTGTAATACCTGCAGGCGCTTTTGCGGAATTTGCCAGTGCCGTTGCGGTTACAGCCGCTTCTGAAAGCGTATTGGTAAACACATCCGCTGAATTTTCATATTCTATTAACGCAAATGATGATGCCGGCAAAAATGTATTGGCATCTATCGGTTTTTCAAACAGTGCTGCTGTTGAAAAATGCGAATACAAAAGCGAGCTGGATGGTAACTGGCATGAATTTACAGGTGTAATCGGTGACGGTACGCCACAGCTGCTTGAATCTGTATTGTCAGGTGAATTCAGAGTAACCTTTAATCAGCCTGGTCAGAATACAGTCAGCGTGTCAGTTTCTGACAACGAAAATCAGAGCATTCTTTGCTCATCATCAACAACAATCAATGTACTCGACATCGGCAGAATAGAAACAAATATATCAGAGTCTGCATTTATAGCCGGCGAGTCAAAGGAATTTACCTTTACCACAATTGCAAACGGTCAGGCGGGCATTATGGTGTTCGGTTCTTTTGTATTCAGCGATCCATCAGCGATTGCAACTCTTGAATACAAAGAATCACAGGACGGTAATTGGTATCCTTTTGCAGGCGATTTCGGACCGCCTGAAACAGGTTTTCCATTTATGGATAATCTTACAAGCACATTCCGTGTTACATTTTCAAAGCCTGGTACATACTCTCTTACTTCAGTAATAAAGAGAGCGGATAATTCAGAGATACTCTGCACAAATGTTTCAACAGTTGTTGTAAAGGACGATTGTGAACTTTATTATAATCAGGATAATGTCGAGCTTGCTCTTACGGAAACAAGCTATATAAACGAAACGCTCGTGGATGGTGCAACCGGTGCGGAATACACCTATGAATCATCTGCAGATTATATAGTAAGCGTTGACGGCAATGGTATGCTTACACCGAAAATGGAAGGTGAAGTTGATATCACCGTAACAAGAATAGAAGGTGCTGAATATACATCGAAAACAGCTACATACCATGTAAGAGTTATCATGGTAGAATACCCTGATTTTGAATGGGCACTTCCTATACCTAGTGAAATCGCATGGAATGTTGAAGGCGGTTATATTAACTATATAGTCGGCGATCATCCTGAGGGAACAATTCAATATTCAATCAGCGATTGGAATGTTGCTTCAATAAACACAAACACAGGTCTGCTTACAATGAATATGCCGGGCGTGCTTGAAGTTACCGCAACAAGATATGACGGCGGCAAATATTTAACAACATCAAATTCATATATTCTCAATATTGTCAAAGGACAGCAGGCGCCTCTTGAGGTAGCAGACAGTACTGTTGTAACAGATCGCAACACCAGCGTTCAGAATGCGGTAACCGGCGGCAGCACAAGCAATGCGCTCGTTTACGAAATTGAGGATCCTTCAGTGATTGAAATTGATTCAGCAGGTGTCATCACTCCTAAAAGAACAGGTGTAACAAATGTTACTGTTACCCGTCCGGGAGATGATAAATATGAGGATGTATCAATTACATATTCAGTTGAGGTAATTCTTGCGCAGCAGGATGCTCATTTTGAAAACGGCAGCGCAGAAAAGACCATTGAATACGGTCAGAGTTTCCAGAATGCTGTTGTTAACAGCTCTACAAGCTTCATTACATATTCATCATCAAATCCTGCTATCGCTACTGTTGACCAGACAGGTGTTGTAACAACAGTTGATAGCGGTGAAGTTGTAATTACTGCAACCATCGAGGGAAATGATGTATATGATGGTCTGGTACTCTCATATAACCTTATAATCAACAAGGCTTCACAGATGGTTGAATTTGCAACAGCTCCTTCGCAGATCGGTTCACTTACATTCGGCGAAAGCTTTACAAATGCCGCTACTGCTACAACACCGATAACCTATTCATCATCTGATGAAGAGGTAGCAGATGTTGATGAAAACGGAACGCTTATAATTCATAAGGCAGGCTGGGTTACGATTACTGCTACTGCTGAGGAAACCTCAAAGTATTTAGAGGCTACAGCGAGCTATACTGTTATTATCAATAAAGCTTCACAGACCATTACATTTGATAAGGGTCAGGATATTGAAATAGCATATAACGATAACGGCAATATATTCATCAACAGTGCATCTACAGATGCAGCTGATGATGATATCACAGTTACATACGCTGTTATCAATGGCGGTAACTCTATCAATGCCGAAACATTCAACTATCAGACTGGTGAATTTGAGATTACAAGACCGGGCTATATTGTAATTGAAGCACAGTTTAGCGAAAACGATCGCTATGCCCAAGCAAATGTACAGTACAGACTTACAGTTGATAAGGATGAGCAGGAAATTTCATTCAGCAATGACAGATTTGAAGTTGAAAATGGTGACGCATCATTTGTATCACCTGTAATCACAACTGAAGGTGACGGCACAGGTAACATTGTATATTCAGTTTCTCAGGATGACAACAATGTTGTGGAATCTATCAACCCACAGACAGGTGAGCTTACATTCTCATCAAATACAGGTACAGTAACGATTGAAGCTACAAAGTATGCTGATGATTTCTACAAAGAAGTATCTGCAAAATATGTTCTTTCAGTAGTTGACTGGATTGCCCCTGCAGATGCATTTTCTGTTGCAGGAACAATGGGCGACAATGACTGGTACACTTCCGATGTTTCTATTGTTGCCAAAGAAGGATACCTTTTAAGCTATACAAAGGGTGCAAATGCACAATGGGTTGAATCATTTAATAACGCGATTACAACAGATGGCACTCATACTGTAAAATTCTATATAATGCAGGAGCAGACCAACAAGATTTCTGAGCAGAAGGTTCTTGAAATCAACGTTGATAAGACAACACCTAGCGCAAGTGTAAACGCTATGGGTATGTCAACATGGGAAAAGTTTCTTACTATAATTACTCTGGGCAATTATGGTAATGATACTATCAGCTTCACAATCAACAAATCTGATATTACATCAGGCGTTGATAAGATTGAATATTTTGTTGATTATGGTTCATCAACAGCCAGCATTGACAATATTACAGGCGCTCAGTGGGAAGAATATGCTGATGAAATAGTAGTTGATAAGGACAAGCTTTTTGTTGTTTACGCAAAGGTAACCGATAAGGCGGGCAATTATATTTACGCTACAACAAATGGTATAATCTTTGACAAAACAGCTCCTGACATCACATATAAAATTGAAACAGCTAATGTTAACGGACACTATGACGGTGACGTTATTATCTCATTGAGTGTAACAGACCCTACCCCATACTCAGGTATCAATAGGGTTGAGTACACAATCATGAATAACGGTTCACAGACTCAGGCAGAACCTCTTTATACCTATGATTTATCAGGCGACATTCAATACAGCGAGCTTGTAAACCAGTGGAGCTCAAGTTCTGAAGAGGGCAGCACAGAAGGTAAGATTATAGTAGATAAGAGCAAAAACAACTCTGACAAAATAGTTGTAAGTATAAAAGCTGTGGACAATTCAGGTAATGAACAAATCAGGGAAATTGACCTGAGCATTATCGCTGATAAGCCACAGATGAAAGTGACATTTGAAAATGATCCTGCCATCATTGAAACTTATGAAGACGTTGAATACTATGATCAGCCAAGAACAGCAAAGATTGTAATCACAGGCGCAAAAAAGCTTTTCGAGGAATCTCAGGCTCCTGTTATCAATGTAGAGGCTGCACTCGGTGAAACCTATGCAGGCAGCACATACAGAGTAGGTCAGTGGACTTATGATAATAATCTTGGCGCTTATGTAAACTATGTTTACTTTGAAAAGAGCGCGGTTTACGATTTTGACGTTAAATTTGTAGATATTTTCAATAACGAATGCGAGTATTCTGCTAATAAGTTTGCAGTAGATCTTGATGCCCCTACTGCAGAGGTATCTGTAATCGCCAATACTGCATGGACAAAACTTCTTGAAGTATTAACATTCGATATCTGGTCAAATGAAGAGCTTACTGTAAAGGCTGTGTTTGAAGATCAGACAAGCCCTATCAGTTCAATTGAATACTATATCAGTGATTCTGACAGTGCACTGAGATACAATGACCTTAAAAACGTTGAATGGTCAGTTTGCGAGGATGCGCTTGATGACTATACAGCAGAGGTTGATATACCTGAAAACGAATATGTCAGCGTATACTTCAAGGCTGTTGACGTTGCAGGTCACGTATCATATTTCAATACAGACGGTATCATCGTCGATTTACAGACAGGCACATTGACAGTTGCACCTGTTACAAGCGCTACCGGTGAAGAAGAAAACACCTTCAACGGTGACTTTGACGTGAAGATTTCTGTAGCTGACAGCGTAGTATCATCAGGTATCAGCAGAATTGAATACTGGGTATACTGTGATAATCAGCTTACTGTTAATGAAGTGATTTATTCATTCGAGTATACTCCTGATGAAGACACTACAAAGAATACAGGTCACCTTATTGTAAAGGAAATTAACAGCGACGGCACAATTGTGACTACTATTGATGATCCTGAACATGTTCTTTCCGCTGACGATCTGAAATACAATATTGAAAAGATAATACATATCGATGCGCAGAAGAACAATGGTGACGTAGTTTCTATCGTTGCTAAGGCGTGGGATAACGCAGGCAACGTATGGGAAGGCAGCTGTGGCAGCATTATGACAGATATCGTGGCACCTGAGATTGAGGTAAGCTTTGATAACAACGTATGCAATATCGTTGATGGCAGAGGTTATTTCGCAGGTGACCGTGTAGCTACTGTAACATACACAGAAAGACTTTCAAACTTTGACACACAGAAGGCTGTTGACGGCATTATCATCAAAACAATTGACGGCGAAAAGCTTGATGTTTCTCAGATGATAGAATGGGGCGATACTGTTGTATCTGCAGAAAGTATCGATAAAACGACCCATACAGCATACATAACCTTCTCTGAAGATAATAATTATATCTTTGAATCAATCAGCTATACTGACAGCGCGGGCAATACCTGTGCATACGAGGATGTTGTTTTCGCTGAGGATACCAAGGCACCGGTTAATTTTACCGTCGATAAGGTAAGACCTACAGTTGAAATCACTCTCAACGAAAATGTATGGCACCAGATTGCTGACGTTTTAACATTTGATTTATTCTTCCGGGATTCATTTGAAATTGTAGCTGAGGCTAACGATGAAACCTCACCTACAACAATCAAATATTTCAAGACAGCTGATACAGAACTCCTTGATGAAGCTGCTTTAGGTCAGATTACCGATAAACAGTGGCTTGACTATGAAAAGATTGTAGTCAACGAAGATGAAAGACTTACTGTTTACTTCAGAATTACTGACCATGCAGGCAACTACATCTATGCAAATTCACAGGGCATCATATTTGATAAAACAGTATCAGATATCATCATCACAGCTCCTCAGACATCAATTACTCACAATGGTATTCCGGTTTACACCGAGGATATCGATGTTCAGATAAATGTTTACGAAAAGCTTGATGATATAAATTCAGGTATCAAGTCAGTTGAATACTGGGTTGAATGTGACAATGAGGTAACTGCAAACGGCACACTCTTCTCGTTTGAGTATGTACCTGACAATGACCTTACAAAGAATCTGGGCGATCTTGTAATCAGACAGCTTGATGAATCAGGCGAGCTTGTAGATGTTGCTCAAAAGGAAGATTATGCACTTTCAGAGCAGGATCTTGTAAAGCAGTTTACAAAAACAATTACAATCGACTCGGCGACAAACAACAGCTGTTACGTTGTTTTAAGAGTAAGAGTTGTTGATAATGCAGGAAATATCACAGAAGAAATAAAGGAATTTGATATTGACGCTACAAGCCCACAAATCTCAGTTACTTTTGATAATAACGAGGCATACAAGGTTCTGGGTGACAAGGGCTTCTTCCCTCAGGAAAGAACTGCTACTGTAGTTATTACAGAAAGGCCTGAACACTTTGACAAGAAGGATGCAGCTGACGGTATCAGCATTACTGCTCTTTCTGCAAGTGGCACTTCAGTAATTCTTGATACAAGCAGACTTGTTTCCGAATTCAAAACAAACGGTAGCGGAAACAGCGCTACTCATACTGCAACCATCGACTTTTCTGCAAGCGCAAACTATGCATGGTCGATTGAGTATACTGACCTTTCAGGCAGACAGAACGATGCTGTTGATACAAATACATCTGTTACACCATTCATGTTTGCCGTTGATACAGATAAGCCTACAGGCGAGGTAAAGGCGGGTTCCTTCGGAACATGGCGCGAGCTTATCAGAACTCTGACCTTTGGCTTGTGGAACAATTCAACTGTGACTGTAACAGGTTCATGCGATGATGTTACAACTCCTATTGAATCGTTTATGTACTTCAAGTCATCAAGTAAAACTGCCATGACAGAGGCAGAGCTTGGCGCTGTTACTTCATGGGCAAACTTTACAAGCGTTACATCCGACCTCAACGATATGTTTACTATTTATCTCAAGATAACTGACTCAGCCGGTAACATCAGCTATATCAGTACAAATGGTATTGTCGTTGATACAAGCAGTCCTAACATTGAAACAAGCGGTCCTAACATTACTATCACCCCTGATACTACAAGCGCTATCAACAGCGACGATGTAGTTGTTGCAGTAAATGTTGCAGAACCAGTGTTAGGTACAGCTTCAGCATACTCAGGTATCAACCACATCGGCTATGAGGTTTATAACAAGGGCCAGCTTACTCAGAGCGGCGAGCTGTATTCATTCAGCGCAATTAATCCATCTGCAAGCGAGCTTACAGGAACATGGTCAAATGACGCTGCTTTTGTTGTAGATAAGAATCTCAACAACAGTAATGATGTAAAGATCGTAATCAATGCAATAGATAATGCCGGTAACTCAAGCACTAACGAGTGTTATTTAAAGATTGATATATCACAGCCTCAGATTATTGTTGAATACGACAACAATACAGCTGACGCTTCATTTGCTGAAAGTGTTTACTTCAATGCTGACCGTACAGCAAAGATCACTGTATTGGAAAGAAACTTTGATCCTGAAAATGTTGTTCTCAACATTACAAATACTGATGGCTATGTTCCTCAGATTTCAGGCTGGACAAGAAGCGGTGGTACAGGTAACGGTGATAATACCGCTCACACAGCTTACGTAATATTTGACAGAGACGGCGACTATACCTTTGACATTTCATGTACTGATATGGCGGGTAATGTAAGTCAGAATGTTGATTATGGTGCGTCTGTTTCTCCTGAAGCATTTACAATCGATAAAACTGCTCCTGTTGTAACAGTTTCATACGATAACAACAATGCTCTTAATCAGAATTACTACAATCAGACAAGAACAGCTACCATTACAATTACAGAGCATAACTTTGAAACAAGCAGAATCGTCATCAGCCTTACAGCTACAGATGACGGTACACCGATTTCACTGCCTTTAGTTACTCAGTGGTCAACAAATGGCAATGTTCACAGCGCACTTGTTTTATATGAGGCAGACGCAAGATACACATTTGATATCGAATATACGGATAAGGCGGGTAACGCAATCAGCGATGTTGCTATGCAGACATTCTATGTTGATACAACCGCCCCTGTACTTGAAATCTCAGGCGTAATCGATGAATCTGCAAACAACAATGATACAATAGGCTTTGTAATGACTGCAACAGATACAAACTTTGATTCATTTGAACCTGTTGTAGAGGTTACTCTGCTCGAAGGCGGTACATTTGTAACAAAGACACTTAGCGTAGGCGAGTTTACAGACATCGTAAACGGCAGAGTTTATACAGTTGAAAATCTGAATGCAGACGGTATCTACAGAATCACATGTACCCTTTTTGATAAGGCGGGCAACGCTTTTGAAGAGGTTATCCGTACAGATATTCACAACGATACTTATGCTACAGATGTAGCAGATCTTGATTCATTGATGACATTTACTGTAAACCGTGGCGGTTCAGTATTTGAAATTGATGAAAAGTCTGCAGAAATCTCAGAAAAGTACTACATTCAGTATGTAGAAGATGACCTTGTGTTTATCGAAATCAACGCCGATGAGCTTAAGTCTTATGAGGTTACTCTCAACGGTGAAGCTCTTGAAGAGGGTGTAGATTACACTCTTGAGGTTACAACCTCTGAGGGCGGCTGGATGAAGTATGTTTACACAATAAGCAAGAGCCTGTTTGAACAGGAAGGCGAATACAAGATTGTTGTATCTTCAAAGGATATGGCTGACAACGATGCGTTTAGTGATGTCAAGGATGCTTCTGTTGAATTCGTAGTTGACAGAACTGCTCCTGTTGTAACAGTATCGGGTATTGCTATGAACGGCAGATATCAGACAGATAAGCAGCTTGTAACACTGATTCCAACCGATGACGGTGGCGCATTACAGTCACTTGTTGTAAATCTTGTCGATGAAGACGGCAGATTTATTGAAGAGCTCATCAACGTATCAGGTCAGGAGCTTCTCGACCTTCTCGAGGGAAACGGCGGTAAGGTGAATTTGGAAATTGAAGAAGGCTTGTATCAGAATGTTCAGATTATCTGTTCTGACTGTTCACTCGGTGAAGCCGGACAGACAAATGTAAGTGAACAGATTGTCAGAAACGTTTCTGTATCATCAAGTGCGTTTATGATCTTCTGGTCTAACAAGGCGCTTCGTTTCGGTTCAATCGGCGGTATTTTCGCAATTATTGCGGCAATAGTAGTTGTAATAGTTGTTAAGAAAAAGCGCAGCTAAAACAAAATAAAACAATTTATAGCCCTGTCGCGAAGCTGATGGGGCTATAATTTTAGGAAGATAAGGCAGGCAGTATATATATTATGGAACAGATAATAATTGCAATCGCATTTTTTCTGATATATTATAATATCAGCGGTCTTGCAACAACTAATATCCTCAGATTGACCGCACCAAATACTTTAACCATACTCTCTTCGAAATGCGTATGTGATAACTGCGCAACTCGGATAACGGCGCTATATCAGTTGCCGATAATTTCCTTTGTTGTGTGCAGAGGAAGATGCAGAAAATGCGGGTGCAAAATTCCAACAGACGCTTTGTTGCTTGAAATAATCGTTTTGATAGGAATGTTCGGCATATCCGCATTGCTGTCATTTTCGTTATTCGGCGTAACAATGAGCTTTGTGTTTTATGAGATTTGTCGTGTGGCGATGATTCTAATAAAATCAAAGCGTAAAACGGGATTTGTCAGGCAGTATTTTATAGCGCTCATTGCTATGATTCCATTTTATACCATAACAATGTTTGTAGCGCTGATTAACAGCACTCTTTAATGCACATCGGTTTTTGATGTAATAATTATTTTGAAATCAAGAGCGTTGTATTCTTATCTTATAAGCCATCCTGAGCGCTTTGAATGTTTTTATGAGGATGAAATCCTCGGATACTTCAGTATTATCGGTACGAAAACCGACTAATCAGACTATAAATCACTTCCGTTAAAGCGGAGGTGATTTTTTATTGGGCGTTTACAATACTAAACTTATATGCTACTATTATAAAAAAAGGGGGATATTATGAGCTATAATAATGATATAACTTCATCAGACCTCGGCAACGGGTATTTTTCTAACCCTGTGATTTTAGCCGATGTGCCTGATGTTGATTTTATAAGGGTTGATAAAACCTATTATATGATTTCAACTACTATGCATCTTTCGCCCGGTTGCCCTGTTATGCGCTCTTTAGACCTTGTAAACTGGGAGATCATCGGGTATGTTTTTGATACTTTAGGCGATGATGACTGTCTGCGTTTGGAGCATGGCTTACATAACTACGGCAAGGCGCAGTGGGCGGCTGGGCAGATATAGATTTTTTCAAGGTATCAAATAAGCTTTTGCCAACAAGTAAATAAAACTAGCCGACAGATTACTCTGTCGGCTTTTTTACACCTTTTTTGTATACCTTTTTGCGATATATCCTATACCGTATTTTGTGAAGACTCTCAGCCACAAAACGCCTCTGTCATCTGAAAATTCTGCGTTGTCAGTTTTTAAAACAGCATTTTTTGTGACTACCGATACTGGCTTTGAGCTTTTGTAGGGGGATTTTCTTACCCATGCGGCAAGGCAGTTTGCTACCCTGATCTGTGAGTACTCAGGGGCTTGCGGCTCTTTATTTTCATACATAATGTTTACATCAACTATTGCGTTTATGCCGTCAATTTTATCGTTTCCATACTGCCAGATATAAACATCGTGTGGAAAAAGCTTGTAGCGTCTTTCTTTTGTAGTATAGCAGGCGAGCCACAGCGGATAGCTTTTAAAACGCTCATAGTCTAAAACGTAGGTCAGCCAGTCGGGATTTGAGTAGATAGAGCCCTTATGACCGAGCTGCGCTGCTTTTTGCATAGCATAGATGAGGTTATCTGTCAGGGTATCCTTAGAGAGATTTCTAAGCGAGATATCCTCCATATCGTAAAAAATTCCAAGTGGGGCGATAGTGTTGCCCATTGCGTTTTTTAAAATGGTAAACTCCCTGTCAATTTCTGTGAGGGTTTTGGCCTTCGTGTAGATATAAACGCCGAATGGGATTTTGTTTTCGATAACCCCTTTTAAGTTGTTTTCAAACTCGCTGTCGGTATTTGACCCTGCAACTGCTCTGAGTATTGCAAACTCAATGCCAGCACCTTTAACCTTCGCCCAGTCGATTCTGCCCTGCCAGTATGAAACGTCAATGCCCTTTTTCTCAGTTGTTGTCATCATTTTTCTCCTTTTTTGATAAAATGTCAATACCGCGCTTTAGTGCCTCAGGCAGAGGAATGCCCATGAGTGACGCATTTTCTGCAACAGAGATACTCTCATTTACTATAAAGCCCACAACCACAGCGCTTTTTATAAATGATGTTCCAGCAGAAATGTCAAGGCGGTATGAGATAAGAACCATTAAAAGTATAACTGCCTTTTTTACAAGCCCTGCAAACCCTGCCTTGCTTGACAGCGCACCGTTTTTTGATTTTTCAGAGCGGTGCATAAGTGCTAAGATTATCCCTGTTATGTAATCTGTAATCATAATGATTACAAGGGTAGTCAGATCCTTCTCCCAGCCGCCGAAAAGCTCTGAGCATACTCCGCCCACAGCGCCCGAAAATACGCATAACGCTAACATCTTATTCAATATCCGTTTCACCTCCTCTTGTAACGCTTATAGCGTAATATTTTGGCGTTAATGTAATTATATTACACATAAAGCGAAATGTCAAGAACAAAATACGCTTTTGGTGTACAAAATATTGAACAAGTGTTTTTGTTTTTAAGGGTTTGTAATTACAGATAGTTGATATATTTTATGTAAAAAAGCTTGACAAGGTGAAAATTCAACACTTTCAACCGAGTTTTCAACATCGCTTTAATGAAAATACGCTGTTTGCGGGTAGTTTTTCAAAGTTTTCAACATACTTTTCAACAAATTACAAAATTATACTGATTGACAAGCTCTGCCAAAGAGCAGGAAATAGAAAAAACGCTCTGAACATAATTTGCAAGGATTTCAAATTTCTGTTGAAAAAGTTACAAGAATATGCTAAAATCAAAAGTGAGGTGGGTTTATGTCAACGGTAGAGAAAATCATCATCATAGCGCTTTTGTATTTTGTAGTCATATCGATAGTTGCCATAGTTTTAACTATCCTTGACAAAAAGTATGCAAAAGCGGGGGCATGGCGTATAAAGGAAAGTACGCTGATGACAGTTTCAGCGCTTGGCGGAGCTGTGGCTATGCTTTTTGTGATGAAGAAAATCCGCCATAAAACCAAACACAGCCTTTTTATGATAGGCATACCTATTATAATAGTCATTCACATAGTTATGATTACAGCGGCATTTTTGTATTTTTACAGGTAGGAGATTAAAATGGAGAAATTTAAGAATTACTTGAAAAATTTAAACACAAAAGAAAAGCTGATAATTGCAGGCGGTATACTTTTACTGCTTTTAATTATCTTTATCATCATTTTATGTACGCTCGACAGCGGCAACGATGAAAGAAAAACTACCCCTATATCGGGTAACTACGATAACGCTGTTACAACAACTGCGCCTGCAGATGACAACGTTACAACTGTGCCGTCTGATGAAAATAATGAAAGCTCTTTATCTGAAGATGTTGAGAATCCTGAGGCTGTTACCACAACGGGTACAACAAATAATACTACAACTACAACTACTGCTTCACAAGGCGGTAATGTAACTACAACTACCCCACAGCAGAGTGCTGTTACTACAACGCCGAATGGTCAGGGTAGCACAAGTGGCTCTGTGCCTGTAGTAACAAACCCTGTAACTACTACCCCTGTAACAACTACAGAGGGTCAAACTACAACAACTGCTACAGAAGAAACTACAACCACAGCCCCACAGGAAGATATTGAAGAAATTCAGGGTTATGTTCTTGAATACTCAATTGACAATACATGGGCAAACGGTAGCGAAAATATGTACGGTATGCAGTTTGGCATTACAAATAATTCGTCAAAGGCTACTACCTCATGGGCACTTGTTATGAATATCCCGGGTCTTTCATCGGTAAGCGGCTGGAACGGTGACTTTGTAGTAAGCGGTGATAAGCTGACGGTTACAAACGCAAACCACAACGGCACTATCAACGTTGGCGGTACTATTGTTATCGGCTGTAACTTAGGCTCAATGCAGAATTTCAAGATCGAATCTGCTACCTTGAATGGTGTAAAATGCACTATCCGTCAGGGCAATGTAAATCAGAATAATCAAAACAACAATAATAACAATAACAACAATAACAATAATAACAATAATCAGCAGCCGTCAGCATCTGTTGAAGAGCTTTTACAGCGCCCTTCAAACGCTTCGCAGGGTGATGACTGGCTTTACGTTTCGGGCAACAAGATCGTTGACAAGGATGGCAAGCAGGTTTGGCTTACGGGTGTAAACTGGTTTGGCTACAATACCGGTACTAACATCTTTGACGGTCTTTGGAACTCAAACCTTGAAGAGTCTGTTGACGCTATTGCAGACCACGGCTTTAACCTTATCAGAGTGCCTATTTCTGCACAGCTTATAAACGAATGGGCAGCAGGGCAGTATCCAAGAGCAAACTACAATAATGCTTTAAACCCAACGCTCAACGATATGAACTCTCTGCAGATCTTTGACTATTTCTTAGTGCTTGCAGAGAAAAACGGCATCAAGGTTATGATAGATATCCATTCAGCCGAAACTGACGCTTCAGGCCATAACGTTAACTTATGGTATACAAGTAAGGTTTCAACAGCGCAGTTCTACTCAGCGCTTGAATGGATGGCAAAGAGATATAAAAATAACGATACGCTTATCGCCTTTGACCTTAAAAACGAGCCTCACGGCAAGCCAAACGAGGGCGATAAGGCGGCTATCTGGAACAATTCAACCGACCAGAACAACTGGAAATATGTAGCGCAGACAGCGGCTCTCAAGGTTTTAGCGCAGAATCCTAATGTTTTAATAATGGTTGAGGGTATTGAGATTTATCCTAAAAATATCAGTACAAACGGCGATTTTCACTCAACTTCATCCGCTGACTACTATTTCAACTGGTGGGGCGGAAACCTCAGGGGCGTTAAGGATTTCCCTATAAACTTAGGCAAGTATCAGAACAAGCTTGTATACTCTCCTCACGACTACGGCCCGACAGTTTATGAACAGCCTTGGTTTGCAGGCAACTATACATATCAGTCACTTATGCGTGACTGCTGGTATGACAACTGGCTTTATATCTACGATGACGGTATCGCACCGCTTTTAATCGGTGAATGGGGCGGCTTTATGAGAGAGCCTAACCTCAAGTGGATGACATATATGCGCCAGCTTATAAATACATATAAGCTTCACCATACATTCTGGTGCTTCAACGCAAATTCAGGCGATACAGGCGGACTTGTTCTTGACGATTTCAAGACATGGGATACAGAAAAGTATAACTTTGTAAAGCAGGTTCTGTGGCAGCAGGGCGGTAAGTTTGTAGGTCTTGACCATAAAATTGCGCTTGGCGATAACGGTATAACCTTATCTCAGGCAAACGGCTTGTAAAAAAGGATAAGTGATGTAATGAGCCTTTCAAAAGATGAGATAAGAGCGGTTAAAAAGGGTAAAGCCTACAAGAGCTTTGTTAAAGTCAGGCTTACAGCGTGGGCTGTACTGCTTTTATGGGTAATATTTGCAATACCGCTGGCACATATAAATAACATAACCTTTGTAATCTACGTTTTAGTTTCGCTAGGTTTGCTTTTTGTGTCGCTCTATTTTATAAAGGGCTACTGCTGGCGCTGTCACAGCTGCCAAAAAAAGCTGCCGACAAAAGAGCAGATAAGCACACAGAGCTTTACAGTACCTTTACTTGTAAAAACCTGCCCGCATTGCAATGCAGATTTAACTGAATAACAAAAAAGCCTCTGCTATAAAAAAGCAGGGGCTTTGTTGGCTAAGAGCGCGTAAAATCGTGGGTGGCGCGACAGTCCATTGACGATTTTACGGTATAGGGTTACAATGACAGCGAGGTGAACAACATGACTGATAAAAAAACATTCGGCTCGTTTATAAAAACAAGACGAGTTGAGAAAAACTATTCACAAAAGGATTTAGCACAGCTTTTGTTTGTAACAGAGGGCGCTGTGAGCAAATGGGAGAGGGGAGTTTCATACCCTGATATTACCCTTATCTCTGATATCTGCCGTGTACTTGACATAAGCGAGCATGAGCTTATTACAGCGTCAACCGATACCGAGACCCGAAAAATGAAGCGTGATGCAAAGAAATTCAAAACGATAAGCGCAGCGTGGTTCTGGGTGCCGACAATCTCTTATATAATAACGCTTATCGTATGCTTTATCTGTAATCTCTCAATAGACCATAAGCTGTCGTGGTTTTTTATAGTGGCAGCGGCGCTGGTATGTGCGTTTACGTTTGTGCCAACGGTCGTATACTTTTTTGAGTCAAAAAAGCTTTTGGTATTTTGCGTATCAACCTACCTTTCGATAGCCCTGCTTTTATTTGTATGCGCTGTATATACAAACGGGCTTTCGTGGTTTTTAACCGCCTGCATAGGCGTTTTAATAGGCTATGAGCTTTTGTTTTTGCCGATTCTTTTGTCAAAAACAAAGCTTTCACGCTACAGGTTTTTAATCTCATTCACAGCGGCATTTTTGCTGACAGTTGCGCTTTTACTAAATATCTTTCTCTGGCATAGCTTTATGTTAAAAGAATCGCTCCTTGTCACAACCTTTGCGTTTTTGCCGGTACTCCTCAGCGCTTTTATCTGTACTCTGCGCCTTGACTCTTTTATCAAAGCAGGGCTTTGTACAGCGCTCTGCGGTGTATGGTACTTTTTCACAGAGTATGTGGTAGATTTTCTGTTTGGCGGACAAACTGCAAACTACAAGGTCGATTTTACCGACTGGAAAAACTGTGCCGAGGGTAATGTCTACCTGATTTTTATAGTAACAATGCTCGTACTGAGTATTATTTTTGCTATAGTCTCAGTTATCAGAAAAAGAAAAACAAGTAAAATTTAAAAGAAAAACGCTCGTGAATTTCTTCACGGGCGTTTTGTATTTCAGTATTTAATTTCTCTTTGCGCCAGCAGCTTGTTGGAGCGTGGGTCGCCTGCGTCAACGTCTTCTATGACGGCTATTGTGCCGAGATCCAAAAGGTATTTACCGTTTATTTTTGCTTCACGCTTGAACTGGTCAAAGTCTGTATATTCATCGTTATCAAGATAATACATAACATCAAAAAAGCCAAGCTTTGAGCTGTAATCGGCAGTTACGCCAAACTGATATCTGACCCCCTCATGCTCAATAACAAGGCGGCATATCGGCGCGTCGATCTCGATACATTCTTCTACTAAATCAAAAATATCGTGCGGCGAGCAGATGAGCGGCGTGTATTGCGGCTTGAAAAATTTCTTGATTGCTGAAAATAGTGACATTTTAATTTCTCCTTTTTTGTTCTTTCTATTTATTTTTTTCTTTTATTCTGTATTCGTTTGTCGTCCAGTCGGCACGGAAGTGTTTATCTCTGTATTTTGCGGGGGTAAGCCCCGTTTTCTTCTTGAATACGCTTATGAAATGGCTGTGGGATGAAAAGCATAGGTAATCTGAAATCTCCTGCGATTGATATTCAGAAAACTTGAGCATATTCTTTGCCGCTTCGATACGCTGATTTTGTATATACTCGCTTATTGTCACCCCTACCTCTTTATGAAACATTCGCGACAGGTAGCTTTCGCTTAAATTCATCTGCTGTGCTATCTCTGAAAGCGTTAAGCGGGAGTGAAGATTATTGAAGATATATTCGATACATTTTGTAGCCTGCTTTGAGTAGACCTGATGGGTCGTCAGGCGCTTCATCTGCGTTGCAAAATCAAGCCCCATCTGCTTGTTGATGCGCTGTACCTCGTCGATAGTCTTTGCTTCATCGCCAAGGTTAATATAGTAGTCGCTCAAATTGTATGCAAGCTCCATTTCAAGCCCGCCCTCAACGCAAAAGCGGGTTATGAACGCTACCGAGATGACAAAATGATACTTTATGTTCTGCAGAGGGTCTTTTGAGAGAACTCCTGCGCCCTTGCCGCCAAGCTCATTCATAAGAGTTTTGAGCGTTTTCGTATCGCCGCGCTTTACGCATTCGTAATATTCAAACTCCTTCTGATAAGGCGCGTGAAGGTCACCGCTTTCACGCTGATTGAAAAGCTTGTGAACAACCTGCTGATGCTTTGCTATCTCGCTTAAATCCCTCATTTTTCTCACCTCAATATAATAATATCATAATTTTGACCTCATTACAACAACTTTATGATATATAATAAAACCGCCAAGAGAAATCTCAAAGCGGTTTTAATACTATGAAAAAATTAATTGTTAGTTAGCTGTACGCCATGCAGCGTCCTTTGTTCTTTCCCAGATAAGCTCCTTGATGTAAAGACCTGTGTCGCTGAGTGTCTTATCCTGTGAGAAGATTGATGAGCCTTCATTCTTGTCATTTACAGCCCAGTTACAGCTTGAGATGTTGTTTTTATCCATCCATGCAAACCATTCTTCTGTAGATTCCTTAGCGATAGCGCCGTTACCGTCAGCGTTTACGCTGCCCCATTCTGTTACAAAGATAGGGATACCTGCAGCCATTGCTCTGTCAGCGTTCTGTCTTAACCATTCCTTGTGAGTACCTGCGTAGAAATGGAGAGTATATGCGATGTTTTCAGCGTCAACAGGGTCTGCTGCTGCCTGATCAACCTTCTGTGACCACTGTGGTGAGCCAACGATTACAAGGTTGTCTGAATGCTTTCTGATAGCGGCAATAACTGTTTCGGAGTATTCCTTTACAGTTGACCAGTTGATCTGAGTAGGTTCGTTGTAAACCTCAAAAATGAGGTTGTCGTACTGACCGTACTTCTGAGCGAGCGCTTCAAAGTAAGCTACTGCTTCGTCAGGGTTATTGTGAGCGCCGTGTGAATGCCAGTCTACGATAACGTAAACGCCTCTTTCAATAGCCTGTTCAATAACATCCTCGATAAGTGGCTCGCATGAACGGTCGTAAGGAACGCCATCGTCCATAACGCCGTATGAGCAACGAACTACTTCACAGCCGTATTCGTCAACAAGGTAGTCAACGTAGTCAGCTGTATAATACTTCTGTGACCAGTTTGACCAGAAAAAGCTCATACCTGTTACTCTTACTACTTCACCTGTCTTTGAGCCTACAAGCTTGTTGCCCTGAGCGAGCATTTCGCCGTGGTACGCAACAGGTGTATCTCTAGGTTCTGCAGGTGGTTCATCTGATGATAATTCTTCAACAGATGCAGTTGTGGTTGTTGTTGGTGTTGTTGTCTGTGAGCTGTCATCGCCCTTGTCCCAAGGCTTTATCAAAAGCACGATCACAAGAGCCAAAAGTGCCGCAAACAGAGTACAGCCACCGATAAGTAAGCCTTTATTTTTCATATCTACACTAAGCAGAGCGTTTGAATTTGTAAATTTGCTATCAGAAGATGTTACATACCTCTGCTCCTCCTGCATACCATTATATATATAAAAGTTCTCAAATAATATCAAATATATGACATATATATCATTTATTTGCGGTAAAGGGAAAATTTATAATATGAAGAAAATGCCGATGGCTACGTAGTTATTTGGATTTTAGCATTTTGTACAATCTGATTATTAAGAATTTGTAAAAGAACGAGTAAAAATATGTGGCTTTTATAGTGACAAATTAAAAAACTTGTGGTATAATTTTAATACAAAAATTTTGTAACTCATCTTCTTACATTCTAAGGGGGAATTTTTATATGAAAAAAACTATATTCAGAAAGGTGCTGGCGTTTATACTCAGCTTCTCGGTATTTATGTCAGCAGGAATAGGTCTGCCTGCGGGGATATTCTCTATAGCGTTTGCGCAGGATAGCGTAGCTGCGGGTGACTTTTTAGTGTCAGGCGGTACAGAGGGGGTTGACTACTCTTATGAAGATGGTACCCTTACTATCCTGACTGCCACACAGCTTACAGTCAAAAACGCTGATGTCAATGCGGCTACTACAGATAAGATCCTTGTTGCAAGCAATGTTGCGGCAGATGTTATTCTGGCGGGCGTCAATATTGATGTGAGCGCATCAGGCTGTGCGTTTAATGCAGATTCGGGTAAAACTGTTACAGTAACCCTTGCAGACGGAAGTGAAAACATTCTCATAAGTGGTTCAGTCTATGCGGGCCTCTGGTCAAATGACAGCGAGCTTATAATAAACGGTGGCGCACTTGGTACAGGTAAGCTGTCAGCACATGGCGGCGGAAGGGGCGCAGGTATCGGCGGCGGCTTTGAAAGTGTGAATGCAACCGTTACGATAAACGGCGGCGATATCAAGGCTTACGGCGGCGAATGGGGCGCAGGTATCGGCGGCGGCAACAGCGGCAGCAATATCACCATCAGCGGCGGTACACTTACCGCAATAGGCGGCGACTACGGTG
>CALBJC010000124.1 GCA_937892655.1 uncultured Clostridia bacterium
TATCATTTATCATATGTACTAAAAAAACAAAAAGTAGAATTACCTAATGTATTTTTGGGTGTAGAAGAAATTAATGGTATAAAAATTGCTCATATTTGTGAAATAAAATTTTCTCAATATTTTGGAGGAAACTAATGAAAAAGTTAAATGTTGCAATTATTGGTCAGGGCCGTAGCGGCCGCGATATTCACGGTGTGTTTTTTAAAGGCGAGCTTAATACAAAATATAATGTTGTTGCAATAGTTGATGAAACTTTCTATGGTAGATTATTCTGTGAGCAGAGAAATAAATTTAATGTCGGTGATACAGTTGAACTTCTTATTCCTGGTAAAGAACCGATAGAATTTACAATAACCGAGATTAAAGACTCCAAAGGCGAATCTGTAGATACTGCAAATCATGCTCAGATGAAATTTTCAATTCCATGTCCAGTTAAGGATATTGTTGTACCAAAGAATTCTATAATCAGAATGAAAAAATAATTTTAACCGCAATCAGTTTTTGATTGCGGTTTTTGATTTTCATCATCATAGTCATCCTGAGTACAGAGTATTTACAGAAACTTGCAAAGACATAAATTCAATTTTAAGCCTTTTTAAATCCTCAAACCTTGAAAAATAGGGCAGTTGGTGATATAATTGTATAAAGACAAAAAGTGATATAATTGCACTAAACCAAAATTTAGTGCAATTAAGGGGAGTGAAATAGATGAAAAAAGAGTATATGGACGATTGTCCTGTATATTTGAAGGAATTTCTGATGAATCTAAGACTTGTCAGAAACCGAGCTGATCGTACTGAAGAAGCTTATTATATTGATTTGAGAACCTTTCTCCGTTATCTCAAGCGTGTTAATGGTGATGTATCTGATGAAGCTTTAGATGATGAAATCAAAATCGCTGATGTGCCTATTTCTTATATTCAGAAATTTACTTTATTTGATGCATATCAATATCTGAATTATCTTAAAGAAATGCGTGATAACTCTACAGCTACTCGTGCAAGAAAAACTTCAGCTTTAAAACAGTTTTTTGTTTTTTTACATAAAAAAGCAAATCTAATTTCTGAAAATCCTCTCAATGAACTTGAGCGCCCTCAGATTAAAAATAAACTTCCAAAATATCTTTCTCTTGAAGATAGCAAAAAATTACTCGGCTCTGCAATGGATGGAAGCTTTTCTGAACGTAATTATTGCATTCTGACTCTTTTCTTGAACTGTGGCATGCGTTTATCTGAATTGGTCGGAATTGATGTTAAGGATTATAATAAAGAAACCAGAACTCTCAGATTATTCGGTAAAGGTTCAAAAGAACGAATTGTTTACTTGAATGACGCCTGTCTGGAGGCGATAGAAATTTATGAAATGTATAAATCATCAAATGAAATAAAAGGAACGCCTCTATTCCTTTCTTCTCGTGGAACCAGAATCAGTAAACGCAGAGTTCAGCAGATTGTTGAGGAGTCTTTAAAGAACGCAGGACTCGCTAATACGGGGGTAACAACACATAAGCTAAGGCATACAGCTGCAACGCTTATGTATCAATATGGTAATGTTGATCCCTTGGTTTTAAAGGAAGTTTTAGGACACAAGAGTATTGCTACTACTGAAATATACACTCATTTATCTAATGATAGTGTTAAAACTGCTATTGAATCTTCCCCACTTTCTGATATGAATGTTAATAATTTAACAAATAAAAAAGGGGATTCAGGGGAGAATAATGATGATTAAAAAAGGCGCAGAGTTATCTGCGCCTTTTTACTATTTTAGTTCAACAACGGTTACACCATCTTCCCCTTCACCATATAAACCTTTTCTAAATGATTTTACATTAGGATGATGTTTTAAATGATTGCGTATAGCATTCTTTAAAATTCCGGTACCTTTTCCGTGAATAATAACAACAGTTCCTCTGCCACTCATTACAGCGTTATCTATAAAGGAGTCGGTTTCGTAAATGCCATCATCAGCAGCAAAACCTCTGATGTCAAGCTCAAGTGCAGCACTTCTGACCATTTTACTTTGAACACCACTTGTTGAAACCTTGCTTTGAGGTCTTGGCTTATTACTGGTGTTTGACTTTTCCTTTTCGACAAGCTTGAGTTTATCAACACTGATTTTAGTTTTCATAATACCTGCCTGAATTACGCATAAACCACTTGAATCAGGCGGTGTAACAACAATACCATTTGAATTTGTATCGGTAATTATAACCTTATCTCCCTTAACTAAAGGTCTTGGTAAAACATATGTTTTTTGTTTTATAGACTCAGGATTTGCTTCTTTATGAATCTTATCAAGCGTTGAATTATTTATCGATTTAGCTTCAGAAACAAGTTTAGCGAAATTATCCTTATCTTTTTCTTTCTTGATGCTGTTTAATTCATCAATTAAGGCGTTGGCCTGTCTTGTTACATTTGATACGATTGCATTTGCATCACGTTTTGCTTTTTCGATTTCCCTATCCTTCTCATCTAAAAGCTTATCTCTTTCTTCGGTAAGCTGTTTTCTGAGAATTTCAACTTCCCTTTCGTGCGCCAAACTATTCTCTAAGCTTTCTTCAAGCTCAATTCTTGTTTTGTCGAGGCGTTCAATAACTTTTTCAAAGTTTTTATCCTCATCAGAGATAAGCAATTGTGCACGTTTTATAATGTATTCAGGAACACCGAGCTGCTGAGATATTGCGAACGCATTTGATTTACCCGGAGAGCCAATGATCAGCTTATATGTTGGTTGTAATGTTTCAACAGAAAACTCGCATGATGCGTTTTCAACACCAGGAGTTTCAATAGCAAAAATTTTCAGCTCCTGATAATGTGTTGTTGTGACCATTTTTACCTTCTGGAAAATCAGCTGTTCGATAATTGAAATAGCAAGTGCTGAACCCTCAACAGGGTCAGTACCTGATCCTAATTCATCAAGTAAAACAAGAGATTTTTCATCTGCGGTATCAAGAATATCGATAACTCTGATAATATGTGATGAAAAAGTTGAAAGACTGTTTTCAATTGATTGATTGTCGCCAATATCAACTAGTATATTTCTGAAAACAGACATCTTACTACCATCAGAAACAGGTATCATGAGGCCACACATCATCATCAGTGTTAAAAGACCGACAGTTTTTAACACAACCGTTTTACCGCCTGTGTTAGGACCGGTAATAATCATAACATTATAATCTGTGCCTAACGAAAAATCAATAGGAACAACTTTAGATTTATCAATAAGTGGATGCCTTGCTTTTTTTAAAACGATGATACCATCATCAGATATTTCCGGAATAGAAGCATTCATTGCTACGCCCAGATTTGATTTAGCAAAGTATAAATTGAGAATAGCACATGCATTTATACCGTTCTGAATTACATCACGGTTATCAGAACATTCAGCTGAAAGCTCTGATATAATTCTTTCAATTTCATCCTGTTCTTCGCTTAATAAAACCTTTATCTCGTTATTTGCCTCAACGATAGACATAGGTTCTATAAAATATGTTGCACCACTTGATGATGTATCATGAACAAGACCTGCAACATCCTTCTTATGCTCAGATTTTACAGGTAAAACGTATCTTCCGTCACGCATTGTAACAATGTTTTCCTGCAGAAATTTCTGAGTTGCAGATGATTTTATCATCGAATTGAGAGTATCTTTAATCTTGCTGCTGGCTTTTAATATCTTTTTTCTGATTGAAGCAAGCTGAGCTGAAGCACAGTCTGCAATTTCGTTTTCATTGAGAATTGATGTCGAGATTCTTTCTTCTAACCTTTTTAAAGGATGCAATTGTTCAAAAAGATTATCGAGAACAGTCTGAGTCTGATTATCAATATCAGCTTTCCATTCATCAAGAATTCTTATCTGATATAAAACTCTTGCTATATCCAGAAGCTCTCTGAGTGATAAAGAAGCACCACTGTCAGCACGCTTTAATGATGAGCTGATGTCTTTAAAATTGATAAAAGACGGTGTTCCGTATTTCACAGACAGTTCAAATGCTGTCTGTGTTTTTAACATTTCACGTTGAACGTATAATAAATCGGATGATGGCTTTATATTCTTTGCCATATTCTTTGTCTGCTCGTTTGAACAGTGTTCAACGAGCTTGTCCAGAATTTTATGTAGTTCAAGTGTTTCAAAGTATTTATCCATTGATACCACCTATAATATTTTTGTAAAATTTTAGCGTTTTGAAGCTTTTACCAAGCTGGTTTACGAGATATTTTTCAGAAAAATGTGAGAGTAAAGGAATGTATGTATCAGTAAGAGAAAAAGAGTAAATCTTTTCAAAATCAGATAAGCATATATGCCTTATGGATTTTAATACAGCAGGATGCAATTCCTCAAGGCTATCTACCGATATTCCAAGCTTTTCAATACATTCTTTACATATGAGATTGCTGTTTTTATAATCAAAGAACATATGTTCATTTTCAAAACAAATGCACTCTCTGCAACCGATAAGCTGTGGCATAAGACCGATTTCAGTAAGTAATCGAAGTTCAAATATACTTTTTAATATACTCATATCAAGTTTATCGTTACATAGATAATAAAGAGTATTTAAAAATAACCTTAATACTTCGCTACAAGGAAGATCTTTCGGTAATGCATATTTTACAATTTCACTGAAATACGTTGCAAGCGAAAGCTTTTCAACACTTAATCTTATTTCGTAGAAAACTGAAATATTTTCGCTACTGTTAATGTAAAATCTTTCTCCCCTTTTACTCAGGCAGAATTTTGAATAAGAAAAAAGCTGGGATGACGCTGCATTTTTTGAAGTTATCTTTTTGACACCTTTTACGGAAACATCTATTACTCCAAGATCCTCAGTAAGAAGCTCTATATACTTATCATTCTCTCCAACAGAACGTTCATTTATTACTAGTCCTCTTGTTGTAATCAGCTGTGTTTGAGTTGTCATTTTGCACCTCAGAATTCTTGTTGTTTACATAATTAAGATAATCAGCGACCAGGCCTGTACTTACAAAAATATCCCAAAAATTGTTTCTCATTGTTTTCACCTCGTTACAGATATAATGAGCGAAAACCAAAGAAATATAATGTGTAATTATTTCTTATTTTGATGAAAGACCAAAATTCTTGATAATACCCTCTCTGTTTCTCCAGCCTTCCTTTACTTTAACCCAGCACTGAAGATTTACTTTAATTCTGAAAAATTCTTCAAGCTGTTCTCTTGAAAGCTTGCCAATTCTCTTGAGCATCGCTCCACCCTTGCCGATAACAATGCCCTTATGTGAATCACGTTCGCAATAGATTATCGCATCAATATCGAGAATTGTTTCACCGCTGCTTGTATCTCTTTCGCTCATGGTTTCTATACCAACTGCGACACCATGAGGTACTTCATCGCTCAAAAGTTCAAGCATTTTTTCTCTGATTATTTCAGCCGCAATCACCTTTTCAGGCTGATCTGTAAGCATATCATCAGGAAAATAGTGAGGTCCTTCAACAGCTAGCTTTTCAATTTCTGATAAAACGATATCAACGCCGTCGTTATTTAATACAGAAACCGGTATAACAGAAATGAAATTATAAAGAGATGTATATTCGGCAATCTTTGCCATCAGATTTTCTTTGTTATCGATAAGGTCAATCTTATTGATAACAAGAATTGCTTTGATTTTAGATGCTTTAAAGCTTTGTATAAGCGCTTTTTCGTTTTCGCCAATTACTTTTGAAGCGTCTACAACCAATACTGAAATATCGTTATCAGTAACAGATTCGTTGACTGCCTTAACCATATGCTCAGAAAGCTTTGTTTTTGCTTTATGCATACCTGGCGTATCTATAAATACATACTGAGTATTGTCTTTTGTCAGCACACCTGTAATTTTTGTTCTGGTTGTCTGTGGTTTACAGCTTACAGCAGCTATTTTTTCACCGATAAGAGCATTTAGTAAAGATGATTTTCCTACATTTGCTCTTCCTACTATTGAAACGAAAGCATTTTTTGTTATCATAATTTTTAATCCTTTTTATTATTTTTCAGAAAAACGAATATGAACGATAAAATTACATATATCAGAAGTGAAATAAAGTTTGATATTTCAGAAAAGAAGTTTAATATTGCATTGATGTATTCGCTTTTTGTAAATATCTTAATACCGATTATAGCTGATAAAACAGCACTTATCAATACAGCTCCTGCTGCACAATCCTTCGATTTTCTGATATTATCACGTTTTTCTTTTGTGACTTCATCACATAGATGTTCAATTGCTGTATTGATAAGTTCAAAGCCTAAAACAATTGCTATGCAGATTATGATAGCTAAAAATTCAGCATCAGTAATATTTGCTATCATTCCAAGAATGATAGTTAAAATCGCAAATGAGATATGAAACCTGAAGTTTCGTTCTGAATTGATTGTGACTATAAAGCCACGAAAAGCAAAGAAAAACGACTTGAAAAAGCGTTGTAAGTTATTAATGAGGATTCTCATCATGTTCGATTACGAAGCTTGTATCGCGTGAAATTCCAAGCTCTGAAAGTATTACTTCTTCCTTTTCTCGCATAATACGAGCTTCGAGCTTATCATTTACATGGTCATAACCAAGTAAATGTAACATTGAATGTACTGTTAAAAAACCAACTTCTCGTTCCAGTGAATGTCCGTATTCATTAGCTTGTCTGGCGGCAGTTTCAAGGCTGATAATTACATCGCCAAGCATATATGCGTTTGTTTCGTTGTTATAGTCATACTCATCATCTTCGCCAAGTGGAAAAGACAATACATCTGTAGATTTATCGATGTTTCTGAAGTCACGATTAAGTTCTTTGATCTGACTATCATCAACAAATGAAACACTGACTTCTGCACATTCATCAAAGTTTTCATGCTCTAAAACTGCATGACAGCATTTTCTTATAAGTAATCTTATACCCGTAGGTACTTTCATTACTGACTGATTATTTGAAATTTCAACTCTGACTTTACAAGCCATTATCGTTTCTTCCCTTCGTCATTGTATTTTTCGTATGCCTTGATAATGTCCTGAACAAGCTTGTGTCTTACAACATCTTGTCCTGTAAAACGAACAATATCAATCTGTTCCATATTCTTAAGAATTTTTGTTACCTCAACAAGACCTGAGCGTTTGCCATCAGGCAAGTCAATCTGTGTAACGTCACCTGTAACAACAACTTTAGAGTTAAAGCCCATACGTGTTAAAAACATTTTCATCTGTTCGGGAGTTGTATTCTGGGCTTCATCAAGAATAATAAAACTGTCATCAAGTGTACGTCCGCGCATATATGCCAAAGGTGCCACCTCGACAGAGCCTCTTTCCTGGTACTTCTGAAATGTTTCAGCGCCTAACATATCATAAAGTGCATCGTATAAAGGCCTCAGGTAGGGATCAACTTTGTTCTGCAAATCTCCCGGCAAGAAACCCAAGCGTTCACCTGCCTCAACTGCCGGTCTTGTGAGGATAATGCGATTAACCGTTCTTTCGCGAAATGATGCCACAGCAGCTGCAACTGCTAAATAAGTTTTGCCGGTACCTGCAGGACCTACACCAAATGTAACTACATTTTTAGAAATACATTCTACATATTTACGTTGCGATATTGTTTTAGGTTT
>CALBJC010000125.1 GCA_937892655.1 uncultured Clostridia bacterium
TACCAAATATTATGGTAAGCAGCGAGGAATAATCGACCTTGATTTAGAAGTAAGAGAAGGCGAGTTCTTTGGCTTCATAGGTCCTAACGGTGCGGGTAAATCCACAACGATCAGAACTCTTTTAGGACTTATCAGGAAAACCTCAGGCGAGGCTGAGATCTTTTCAAAGGATATTGAAAAATTTAAAGGTGAAATCCTTTCTGATATAGGCTATATGCCGTCAGAAGCGGTCTTTTACAATAATATGAAAGTAAAGGATATAATAAAGCTTTCAGCTGACCTCAGAAAAAAAGACTGTAGAACAGAGGCACAGCTTTTATGCGAGCGTCTGTCTTTGGATATAAACAAAAGAATTGATGAGCTTTCTCTGGGTAACAGAAAAAAGGTATCCATTGTATGCGCTATGCAGCATAAGCCATCACTTTATATCTTAGATGAGCCAACCTCAGGTCTTGACCCTCTGATGCAGAAGGAATTTTTTGATATTCTTTCAGAGCGTCATAAAGAGGGCGCTACAATGTTTTTATCATCTCATATATTATCTGAAATTCAAAAGCATTGTACTACCGCCGCTATCATAAAAGAGGGCAGGCTCGTAGCATATGATACAGTTGAAAATCTATCAAAGTCAAATGCCAAGAGAATACAGCTCATAGGCGTTAATGATATTTCGGAGAATGAGAATATAAAATCGGTAGAAAAGTCTCAAAACTCTGTCAGCTTTTTGTATACAGGTGAAATCAAGGAATTTATTTCTTATGCAAATACTCTGCCGCTGACCGATATTACGATCACAGAGCCTGATTTAGACGAAATATTTATGCACTACTATCAGAAGGACGGTGAGCAGTAATGACTATCTTTATAAAAGAAATCCGTCAGTCCTTCAAAGCGCTTTGTATATGGACAGCGTCGCTTGTATTCTTGCTCGCAGTATGTATATTTATGTTTCCTGAAATGAAAAACGATATGGATTCTGTCAGCAATATGTTTGCCAATATGGGCGCATTCTCAGCGGCATTCGGTATGGATAAATTAAACTTTGGTGAGCTTATGGGCTTTTATGCCGTTGAATGCGGTAATATGATGGGTATCGGCGGTGCAATGTTTGCGGCAATCATCGGTATCAGCACCCTTTGCGATGAAGAAAACAAGAAAACAGCAGAATATTTGCTCACTCATCCTGTAAGCAGAAGCAGGGTAGTGCTTCAGAAGCTTTTATCTGTTATCTCACAGATTACAATTCTCAATACGCTTTGTGTTGTGATAACCCTCATCTGTGCGGCAATAATCGGTGAAAGCTTTGAGATGAAGGAGTTTTTGCTTTTACATCTTGCATTTTACATTATGCAGCTTGAGATAGCGTTTATCTGCTTTGCAATATCAGCCTTTTTATCAAGGGGCGGTATGGGTATAGGCATAGGCGCAGCACTTGCGTTTTACTTTATGAATTTGATTGCCAATATGACTGACAAAGCGGAATTTTTAAAATACATAACTCCGTTTTCTTATGCAGAAGCAAGCGATATCATAACAGAATCAAAAATCAATATGACCTATCTCATAATCGGTATAGCAATATCTGTAATAAGTATCATACTTGCATTTGTAAAATACAATAAAAAAGATATCCAGTAAAAAACTGACCACCTCACATAACGTGAAGTGGTCGTTTTTTTAGAATATAATTTTTGCTGTAAACTCTGAGTTTTGCGCATTTATTTCAAGCTTGAAGCCATGCAGGGTAGTAATACTTTTCACAATACTAAGCCCGATTCCCGTGCCGCTCTTGTTACTGCGGCTGTTGTCAGCCTTTTTAAACGGCTCGCAGAATACCTTTTCATCGCCTACAATACTATCTTTACATCTGTTTTTAATAACAAAAGTCTTGTTGTCAGCATTTATCTTTATAGTGCTGTCAGGTAAAGAATATCTGAGCGCATTTGTAATCAGGTTTTCAATAGCGCGTGCTATCAGCCTTCTGTCAGCCTTTGCAGTACAAGCGCCGCTGACTGAAAATGTCTTTTCCTTTTCATCAGCAAGAGGCTTGTATTTTGAAATAAGCTCGTTTGTAATCTCTATAATATCAACGTTTTCTTTCTCTAATGTTTCGTGATATTCAAGCCTTGAAAGCTCTAAAGTATCAGAAATAATTCTGTTCATATACTCAGCATTTTCTATAACAGCGTCAGCATAATAATCCTTTTTATCCGTATTAACGTTGTCCTTTAGATTCTGAGCATAGCCGCAGATCGCTGTCAGCGGAGTTTTCAGATCGTGAGCGAGTGAATTTGTAAGGTTTTGTCTGTATAAATCAATTTCTGCCTGCGCTACATATTTATTGTACTTGGTGTGTGCTGTGATGTAAGTAATAACAACTGCCAGAACAATACCCACAATCCACATTGCGATAATACGCCCTATAACAGAATCTAAAACATCAAATACAACAACAGCCTCAACTCTGTAGCCTGATTCATCATCTGTGTATGAAATAGTTGATGAGTCAGCGTCTGTGCTGTAATAGTAATTTTTGAAAGAATTATCTCTTACAAAGCCACATCCTACCGGTACATGATATGTTCCGAATTTCAAATCTTCATTTTCGCCATATAAAATGTTCAGAGCCTTGTTATCATAATCTGTGCCAAAGAATATTATTTCAGGTCTTTCTTCGGATATGTAAAACGTTGACTGAACCATGTAAAGCTCTGGAATGTCATATGGTGTAAAATTATATTCTTCGATGAAATCATAATTTTCATCAAAAATGATTATATGGCCAAGATAAACAGACATATCAAATATTTCATTATCTTCAGCTTCTGATGTCTTTTCCTGGGTCAGATAGAAACCATCTATATATATTTCGTTTTTGCCATAATGCTTTTCAAAAACCTCAATGCAATCGTCAAGGTTTGCAATAGGGGCATACATATAATTATTGCCCTCATAACCCTCTGATTCTTCCGGAACATCACCGATAACCGAATATCCTATATAAGCGTATGCAGAATGTGCTGTTGAGAAAATTACATTATCGTCAGCGTCAAGTATTCTGAAAGCTGAGCCGGTTTTATACTGTGGGAAATTGCCTGTTCTTTTATAATCATTGATTTTGTCCAGAACATTCTGTTCATTGTAGTCACCTTCAAGCAGATCACTTAAAATTGCATCTGTTACTGAGTAGATTCTGTCAGAACATCTGTATTCCAAAGTGCTTTTTGTAAATGAATATAAAATGAAAGTAAGAATAATAAGAATAACTGTAAAAATAATCAGCGTCTTTCTAAGCTGCTTTAGAAAAAACTTTGAAAAACCTTTTTTGTTTGTGTTTTGCATTTTATCTCCTCTATTCTGTAAGCTTGTAGCCCTTTGAGATAACGGTTTTTATCTGCCCGCCAGCATCACCAAGAGCGTGTCTTAGCTTTTTGATGTGATTGTCAACAATTCTGTCATTGCCAAAATAATCATATCCCCATACCTTGTCAAGAAGAGTCTGTCTGCTTATAACCCAGTTTTTATGCTCCAAAAAATATCTGAGCAGTGAAAACTCCTTAGGTGCAAGCTCTATGCTTTTTCCGTTTACTGTTACCTCAAAGGTGATAAGGTTCATAGAAATTTTTCCGCAGGTGATTTCCTTGTTGATAACCATTCCTTTTGAACGTTTTAAAAGAGCTTTGGTTTTGGCAAATAATTCAGGCAGAGAAAAAGGCTTTATTATGTAGTCATCACAGCCAAGCTCATAGCCGTACAAAACATCCTCCTGTCTTGCTCTAGCTGTCAAAAACAGGATAGGAACAATGCTTTTTGAGCGTATCTGTCTGCATAGAGAAAACCCGTCGATATGCGGCAGCATAACATCGAGCATAATAAGGTCATAGTCATTGCTCAAAATCTTTTCAAGCCCTTCATTACCGTCAACAGCAGTAGTAATCACAATGCTGTTGTCGCTTTTGGCGCCAAAATAATCTTCAATGACCTCTCTTATCTGATTGTCGTCCTCAACCAGTAAAATCTGATATGCCATAAATCCAACCTCTTTTTCTAAAAAGCTTTTTAGTATACTTATATCTTACAGATAAGATGTATCCTTTATATATCCTAGATGTATTTTATCATCATTTTCTATTTTTGGCAATAAAAAAGCACCGCTTTTGCGGTGCTTTACTATTATGCTGTAACGATAGCGTTATCTGCGTGGAGATTGAGCTGTTCAACAGCCATTTCTCTCATCTTATACTTTAATATCTTGCCTGCAGCGTTCATAGGGAATGCATCAACAAACGATACATATCTAGGGACCTTGTGCTTAGCCATATTATCGTAAACATACTGCTTGAGCTCTTCTTCGGTCATTGTTTCGTTTTCCTTGAGTATTACGCAAGCCATAATCTCTTCGCCGTAAGCCTTGTCAGGAACGCCGATAACCTGAACGTCAGAAACCTTTGGATGAGTATAGATAAAGTCTTCGATTTCCTTAGGGTAAATATTTTCACCGCCACGGATAATCATATCCTTGATTCTGCCAGTAATCTTATAATAGCCGTTGTCAACTCTTCTTGCAAGGTCACCTGTGTGTAACCAGCCGTTTTCGTCAATAGCAGCAGCAGTAGCCTCAGGCATCTTGTAGTAGCCCTTCATAATGTTGTAGCCTCTTGCAACAAATTCGCCGTCAACATTGTCAGGTAAATCCTCGCCTGTTTCAGGGTCAACGATCTTACACTCAACGCCGAAGATTGCGCCACCTACAGTATTAACTCTTGCCTCGATTGAGTCAGTAGTCTTACTCATTGTACAAGCAGGGGATGCCTCTGTCTGACCGTATGTGATACAGATTTCAGACATATGCATCTTTTCAATAACCTCTTCCATAACCTTGATAGGACAAGGTGAACCTGCCATGATACCTGTTCTCATATTTGAGAAATCAGTCTTTTCAAAGTCAGGGTGTGAAAGCATTGCAATGAACATTGTAGGAACGCCGTGGAATGCTGTAATCTTTTCCTTAGTGATACAAGCTAGACCCTTTGAAGGTGAGAATGCAGGGATAGGTGACATTGTAACGCCGTGAGTAACTGAAGCTGTCATTGCAAGTACCATACCAAAGCAGTGGAACATA